>DCUY01000047.1 GCA_002327905.1 Caldifarciminota bacterium UBA2202
AGACCTTCTCAAAAGTTAAAAATACCTTTTTATAAGAATTATAATCAACTCCCCTGCAAATAACAGGCATCTTATTCCTTCCGTCGGAGAGATTGCCTATGAAAATAACCTCCGGAGCGAATCCGTAAACAATCTCTGATTTTTCAAGATACTCAATTATATCATCCGGAATAGAGAATGTCTCCTGTACTCCAAAACCCTTCTTCTCAAGAGAAAACTCCCTGTGCACAATCCTTAAATCCGAGCTTTCATAATTTCTGAGATTCAGCTTTGAATCATTATTGACTCCGGCAAGCATGGATAGGATGAATATCAGAATTGCCGTTCCGAAGATTATGGGGAGCATTGTAAGAACAGTGCGCTGTTTTTTCCGCATTATATTTTTAAAAGCGAGATTCACCCAATACATCATGCTTTTTTGCTCCCGTCAATTTTTCCGTCGTGCAGATAAATTATCTTTTCAGCATAATCCATTACGAGTTTGTCATGAGTCGAGAAGAGAAATGAGGTGTGAAGTTCTTTATTCATCTTTCTCATTATCTCCATTATGTTCTTTGCATTTTCAGAATCAAGATTTGCAGTCGGCTCGTCAGCAAGAACAAGGGACGGATTCTTTACAAGAGCGCGCGCAATAGCAACCCTCTGCTTTTGTCCTCCGGAAAGCTCCGAAGGAAATCTCTTTTTCAAATCAAGTATGCCCACCATTTCAAGAATTCTGTCAATAAGAATTGAATGCTTCTCCTTTATGAACGGATTTATTGCAAGGGCAAATTCAACATTTTCATAAACAGTCAATACGGGAATGAGATTGAAATCCTGAAAAATAAATCCTATATTATGATTTCTGAATAATGTCAGTTTATTGTCCGACAGAGGCACAATGTCAGTATCCCCGAACAGGACTCTTCCGCTCGTCGGCTTGTCAAGACATCCGATTATATTAAGAAGCGTGGTCTTTCCGCTTCCCGAAGGTCCAGCCACTGACATAAACGCGCTCTCTTCTATAACCAGATCTATTCCCTGCAGAGCTTTTACAAACTGGATTCCCACCTTGTAGTCTTTGAAGAGATTTTCGATTCTTATATTTGCCATTTTACCTCCGTTTGACTTAAAAATATTATATTACTTTAAATTTATGTCAAGTAAAATATTAATTTCTCAAGGACTTTAATCTATTGACTTATAAAATCGGTCAAACTATACTTTATCTGAAATTTTAGTCAATCCCTTTTTTTCTGTAAAATTCACAATGCCACCAAGTCCTTTTCTTTCTTAAGCTCCTTTATTTTAGTGAGTAGTCTATCATTTTTTTGATTCTCTTTTTTTTCAATTATCATATATTTTCTACCCGTCTGCCAATCTTCATAAGCAAACTGCAAGCATATCTGATGCAGGATACTCTGTTTGGGAAGATGCCGACAACCTTTGAGCGTCTCTTTAACACACTGTTCAAGGTACCCTTTGTATCTTGACTAACCATCATTCATAGTGTATTATTTACCTATCATGAGGACACTATCGCAGAAAAACTCGGATCTGAAGAAAATTGAAAATATTAAAGATATTGAACTGGAAGATAAACGAAATATAATCAATTGGTTTATAATAGTTTCTTTTAGAGGTTATTATAGTTCATCTACTGATACTAAACTTGATTCAGATATAGAGTCAATCAAGAAATCTGAAAAATTCCCTTACTCAGAATTGATAAACAAAATACAAGAGAAAATAGGGAAGACTAAAATTAAAGAAAAAGAAATATTAGATGCAGAAAATAAAAATATATTTCAATCTGAGGGTAAAATATATTTATTCTTATTGTATCTATTGTTGGCTAAAAACGATGCAAGTGATTGGAATTCTAAATTGATAAAAAAATGCAAATATTCGGAATTGGCCAAACATCATATTTTCCCAAAAGATTATTTAGAGGATTATTTAGAGTATGATGACCCTTCGTTAAAAGATTTGAGTATAAATAATCTTGGGAATGTGACTTTTATAAACGCAGAAGTCAACTCTCAAATAGGAGACTCTGCTCCATCAGACTACCTACCTCAATATAAAGGGAATCTGTCAAGTCATTTAATTCCAATAGAGAAGGGGGAAAATTATAGTATAGCGAACTTCGGAGACTTTAAACAATGTAGAGTTAAGAATATCTACGATAGACTAAAAGAGCTATTTCCCCAAATCGTAGAATAGTTGTTTGATAAAAAGAAAAGAAGGGAGGAAAGAAATGACCTGTGCTTGACTTTTTTTGCGGCTCGACAAAAACATTCGATGGAATAAAATAAACAAAAACAGGAGGAGAGATGAAAGAGGCGGAGAAGATTTCAATTGAAAGCAAAATACATATAATAAGGCATCAGAGAGTTATGCTTGACAGAGATTTGGCTGAGTTGTACGGAGTTAAAACTGGAGCTCTAAATCAGTCGGTTAAAAGGAATATTGAGCGGTTTCCCGATGATTTCATGTTTTCCTTGTCAAGAGAAGAGATAATGAACTTATCACAAATCGTGACAAGTTCAATAAACAGGGTCCGGTGCTTGTAAACTTGTAAAGTCAGCTCAATAAGACGCCATGAGCTGTGTGCCGAGAGCCTTGAGCAACAGCAAGACAAAGAGTAAACTGGTACGCTGGTGACTAGTGCGCTGGTAAGAAGCAACGGGGAGCAGAATGGTAAAAGGAGAAATATTGACAAAATGGATTCTGAGGGGTAAAATAGGGTAAATTAGGAGGTGAAGATGTCAGAATTATTGCTATTGACATTTATAACATTTTTAAGTATATTTACATTAGATTATCCACCGCGCCTCTATCAAGAATTTTTCTTGAAATGCGAACCGGTGGATTTTTTATTGGAGAGAATTTGAGTAATAGAATCAATTATTCTAAATCACCACTAAAATATGAAGAGCAAGCTGATTTACTGGTCTCGAGAGGATTAATTGCAGATAAAAATCAGCTAATTGAGATTCTCAAAAAAATTAATTATTACCGGATTAGTGGTTACTTGTACTTTTTTAGATTGAAGGGGAGAGAAAGTTATATAGAAGGTACAGAATTGCGAAAGGTTCTGGAAATTTATTATTTTGATCAAAATCTAAGAAAAATACTATTTAAGCCAATAGAGGAAATTGAAATAAAGTTAAAAGCTTTTTTAGGGTACTATTTGGCTCATACTTATGGAGCATTCGGATATCTTGAGGAAAAATACTTCAATATAGATTGTAATCAAACAGCATTACAATATTTTGAGAAAGAAAAAATAAAATACAATTACAATAAATATAAGGAAATGAAAGAATCATTGAAATATTCTCTATCTCACAGCAAAGACTCGTTTGTGAAGCATTTCTTAGAAACATATAATGACGAGTTTCCACCTATTTGGATCGCAACCGAATTATTGACATTTGGAGAGATGATAACTTTGTTTAAATGTCTGAAAGAGAGCGATTTGACATTGTTTTCAGATGAGTTGAAAATTCCGCAAAAAGTGTTTATATCATGGATAGTCTCAGTGAATGCCTTGAGAAATATTTGTGCTCATCACGGCCGTCTCTGGAAAAGAAAAACTGGAGGTATTCCAATGATTCCGAGAGGGTCAAAATACATGGATTGGAACAATATAAATAATGTAGACAACAACATCTTGTATCTACATATTACGATTCTTCATTATTTATGTAAACATTATTCATTAAACATAGAATGGGAAAATGAAATGGCAGTATTATTTAGTGAGAATGCTTCAATAACTCGTGCAGATTATGGATTCTCGGATGAATGGAAAAAAACAATAATTTGGAATGAAAAATGATTTAGCGGCGGGGGTGGAAAAAAGTGACAAAAGGACAGGTGGCAGGTCACGGGTCACAGGTAAAAGAGAGTATGCTGGTTAGCTGGTAAGCCAGTATGCTTGTAAAATGCAAAATAAAAGACTGAATAGAAATATAGGAGATTGCTTCGGCGAAGACGCCTCGCAAAGACAAAGGCGGCGGGGGTGGAAAAAAGTGACAAAACGCCTTGTGCCTTGAGCAAAACAAAATCAAAAGAGTTAATAGTTTATAGTTGATGGTTGAAGGCGAAGCGCCACCATACGAAGACGCGCCGTGAGCCGTGAGCAAGAGAAAGAAGTTGATAGTTTATAGTTAATAGTTAATAG
>DCUY01000088.1 GCA_002327905.1 Caldifarciminota bacterium UBA2202
TTTAAAGATATACAACAAGAAAGCACTTAACTCATCAAAAACCGGCATTCAATCTTTTAATATCCGTTCCTGTTCGGATAGAAATTGTTTATGTAATAGAAATTAAAGGTATCATACGTTTAATGATTGAGATAATCTCTGAAAGAAGTAAAATTTTTCTTTAAAATTCTGTATGTAAAAAAATGCGCGAAAATATTGATATCTGCTTTTCAGTTTTCTATATTTTCAATAAATCTGACGCACTCTTCCATTGAACCCGAGTCAATATCTTTTGAAAAGACCTTGTCGCATGCAGGTCCGTGGTCGGGAGAGACCCTGAGAAATGAGAGTCCGCATGTCACATTTATTCCACTATTGAATGAAAGCATCTTGAATGGAATCAAGACCTGATCATGATACATTCCGAAGAAGACATCATATCTCTTCAAATTTTCAGGAGTGAATGCAGAATCTGCGCAAAGAGGAGAGGATACATCAAAATCCTTTTTCAATCTCTCTGTTATCTTCAATATTTTCTCATCAGCTTTTCCAAGAAGCCCTTTGTCGGAGCAGTGCGGATTCAAGCATAATACTGCAAACTTCGGAGTCCTTTTAAGCCGCTTCTTATAAAACTCATGCACCGCCAAAAATTGAGCATACAAATTTTTGTAATTTATCATTGATTCAATATCGGATATGGCAACATGAGTTGTCAGAGGAACCACGGTTATCTTTTTTGAATATAGAAGCATTGCTGTCTTTTTCTTTTCTCTGAAAGCAAGATATTCTGTATGTCCGATGAAACCTTTGTGAATTTTGTTTATCTGATTTTTATTTACAGGAAGTGTGAGAAGACCGAGGTAATAGTCTCTTCTCTTCATAATCAAATCAACAGATTCTTTTAAAGATGCAAATGCCAATTTTGCAGAATCATCCGACATTTGCCCGGGTGAAATATTTAAATCCCTCACGGATGTCTGTATCAAATTAACATTTTTTGGAATTTCGGCATTAAAAAACCGGCAGATTTTCTCTGTCGGTTTTATATCAGTAATGAGATCAAAACAAATATTTTTTTTCTTTTTCGCGGTCTTTGTCAAGAGCAGAAGATTTATTCCTGAAATTTCTCCTGCTGATACAAGTATTCTCTTCATTCAAGAACCTTTACCAGAACCCTCTTCTTCTCCTTTTCAATCATTGCATCAATCTCTTTTTCAACTTTCTTGTTTTCCAATATTGATGCAATTATATTTTTAACATCATCATAGGAGCTGATGCTCCCTCCGGTCTTGTTCTTCATCATAAAAATTTCATATCCGAAATCGCCGAGTATTACCCCAGAGACTTCGCCTTCACCGAGACTGTTCAAAGATTCTCTGATATTCTCCGCAAGCATTTCTATAGCAACTTTGCCTAAAAGTCCGCCCTCTTTTTTTGTTGACGGGTCATCCGAATACTTCTCTGCCGCCTCTTCAAATGTCATATTTTTTAAACTTATTTCATTCACAATCTCCGTAGCCCTGTTCTTCGCATCAATAGAATCCGCTTTTGTAACAGGGAGCTTCACTACTACCTGCTGAAACTTTATTGAGTCACCATTTGCTCCAAGTATTTTTATCAGATGAAATCCGTTTCTCGACTGCGTTACAAGAAGAGTCTCCTCTTTTGAATTCATATAAAGGAATGCCGCAAGCTCCTGAGGAAGATCCTTATAATTTACATAACCCACTATTCCTTTGTTTTTGGCTGATTTGTCTTCGGAATACTCTTTCGCCGCGCTTCCCATATCATTTCCCGCCTTTATATACATAAAAATGGATTCAATTTTCTGCAGAGCCGATAGCATAGCAGTAGAATCCGGTTGTACAACTACTGATATATGATATAAGTCGGCTGAGAGAGGCGTGAAAAACGAATCCTTGTTCTCTTCATAAAAACTTTTTATCTCATTCTCATTAACAGTGATGTTTATCTGTTTCTTCATCAGAAGCTGTTGCTTTAGAGCCATCTTCAATGCCTGATCAAGATAATTTTTTTTCAAAGCCTCTTCAGTTATTCCGTTCTGTTTGAGATATGCCTGATATTCCGCGTCATCTTTAAAATTCACCTTGACATCTTCAATCCTCCTATCAACATCTTTTTCAAGAATCACTGTGTCAATGTATATCGAGTCCTTGTCTGCAATTATCTGCAGTATTTTATCGTCAACCATAATATTGAGCATATTCGCCTTGAGCGAATCTGCAATACTCTTGGAAAACATTGTGGAATTATCAAGCAGGCTTATTCTAAAATCATATTCCGATTTCAAAATTATCGAATCATTCACTATCGCATAGATTTTGTCCGCACCGTTTGAGGATGCGGACAAAATAACGGAGATTAAAATAAAAACACAGAGTAATAGTATATTACTTCTGAGTTTCAACGTATTCCACCTTTGCTTTGTCTTTGAGTGTGCTTACATAAGATGCAATGTATGTTTTGTTTCTATCTGCATAGAGAAGATTCATTAGATAGCCCTTTCCTGATGCCGCATCAATGTTTGAAGGAACATAGTCGACAAGCTTGACTATCATTATGGCGCCGTTTATTTCCATAAATGGGGCTGAAATGTCGCCCTTGTTCTTTAATGTAAATGCGGCTGAATCAAGCACTGCAAGTCCATTTGATGCATACTGCTTGTATATCAGATAATCTGGGAGTATTCCGCCGCTCTTTGCCGAATTTGCATCAAGAGAGACCTCTTTTGCCATTGTTTCAAATGATTTTTTGTTTGATTTAATGATATTATAAATTGAATCTGCATATGCGGCATTCGGTCCCAATACAATAATTCCTATCTTTATCTTCTTTGAAAGCTTTTCAAAATTGCTTTCAAAATATGCATTTACTTCCTCATCGGTTACAGGGGGAAGCTCTGCAATCTTCTTCTCCATGAATTTATTCGCCACAAGAAGGCGCTTCCTCATCTCAAGCTCATTGATTATATCCTGATCCTTGTCTGCTCCTGCTTTTACTGCTTCCTGATAGACTATGAAATTGTCCACGAGTTCGTCAATGACGACTTTCTTGTTCTCTTCCGTCAATTGTCCGCCCTGCATTACAAGAGCCACGAGATCATCGGTAATGTTCTCTCCATTGACTTTTGCAAGAACTGCGCCTGTAGAGACAAGGTGATCCTTGGAGCTGTTGTTCGTGATAAGATAGGCAATTGCCAAGATCAATATTATTGCAACTGCCAAAAGAATGATGACTGTGTTGTTCTTTTTCATTATTTCTCCTTGCTTGTTGATAGTATTTTTTCTACCAATTTTTCGTATTTGTCTTTATACACTATATATTTCATCTCTTTCTGCGCCTTCTGGTACTCCGCATTGATTATTGAATCAGTGACTGATTTTATATAGTCATTCTTCAGAGCGCCGTTCTTAAAGGATTCTGTCAATTCTATAGGTTTCGGAGGAACTAGTTCAACAAGTTTTATCAAATTGTATCCTGCGGAATTGTTGAATATATCTGAAACTTTATTTACTTTGCCCAAGGACATTGCCATTTTGTAATATCCTGTAGTATCATCTTCCGTGTAAATGTAATAGTCCGGTTTTGAGAACTCTTTCGGCTTTATTGTGGAATAAATTTTTGCAAAATGCCTGAAATCTTTATTCTTGGCGAGAGAGTCCTGCACCATTTTGACTTTTGCAAGGTCCTCATTGACAACCATATAAATACCGACTCTGCCTTTCTGAGTATATCTGCTTATATTGGCATTATAAAATTTTACAAGAAGAGTGTCGTCTGTCTGAACACTTGACCTTAAGCCTGTCACTACCTGCTGTTCAATCATTATCGCCATTTTCAGTTCCAAATCCTTTTTAAAGTCACTCCTCATATTTGCGCCCATTCTTCTGCCCTTCTCGTAAATGGATTTGAAGAATGCCATTCTGTCAATAAATCCGCTTAATCCGTCAGGGGAATTGTACGGTACATTTCCGAATCCGTCCTCTTTGGAGATTCTGATTACATCTTCAATTGTCCATTTTCCGAGATTTGAAGAGGCAAGAACAAGATTCTCCGCTCCATTGAGAGAATCCATCATTATCTGCCCTGTGGAATCCCTCTTAAAAGCCGCGAAGAGTTTGTTGATATTCTCTTTGTCAATTTTTATCTTGGCAACATCTCTTATTCTTTTTTCGCTCTTTACAACCTCTTCATTGATGAGTTTTTTCTTCAATCCGTTCTCAATCCCGACTTTATCTTTTTCGTAATTAGACATGTCTTTGAGTTCGCGTTTAATCACTCTTATAATGTGAAATCCGAAAGGAGTCTGAACCGGCTTTGAAATCACTGCCACAGGCATTTTCATGCATGCGTCTTCAAATTCCTTTACAAACATGCCGCCTGAAAACTCCCTCAGCATTCCTTCATTATTTTTATTATTCGTATCTTCAGAAAAAAGAGCCGCCATCTCTCCGAATCTCTCCGGGGATTTTTTCAGTATGGCATAGATGCTGTCTGCAAGAGCTTTGTCCTTTGTCAGTATATGCTGCGCCCACACTGTGGTCTTTTGAGTTTTATATGTATCATATATTTGTTTCTCGCTCACCTTGACTCTGTCGAGAACTTCCTGCTTATATACATACTCTATCAGCTTATTGTTTTCCTGCTGTTTCTGCATCTGCATTGCGCCTTCAGGAACCATGTTGTTTTTTTCAAGATACGCATAAGCAGTCAGCTGTTTTAAAGTATTTTCAAATACTAAATCCGCCTTTGCCTTATTCTCTTCAAAAGTAGCATTTGGCATAGGCACAAAGAGTTTTTCAAAATAACTCTTATAGAATACCTTACCGCCCACCTCAGCGAGAGGATAATCCGTATCTCCGCATCCGGTGAGAATGAGAAGCGCCGCAACAATTAAGAGCGCCGCTATATAACCTTTATGCATCAAACCTCCTTTTAATCTTTTATTTTATCAGATTATGACAAACTTTTCAAGAGTGTTAATGTATAATCATACATATTCTGTTTTTCTATATCTTTTATTATGATCGTAAAAGAGGGCTGATGCTTAAATTCAACAGGCTCCTCTATTTTGGAGAGAATCTGTCTCATTTCATCAAGATTGGGTTCTCTGCCCACCATGAATTCAATGTAGAGATTCTTCCTAAACATCTCTATTTTGCCAACCAAAAGCTCTTTGCATCTTATTTTAATATCCTGCAGTTTAAAAATATTTGAAATCTCTTCAGGCATCTTCCCATACCTGTCTTTGAATTTTTCCCTCTCTTTTTCAACATTCTCAGTCTTATTTATCTGTGAAATGTCCCTATAAAGCCCCATTTTCCCGCTCTTCGTCAGATTGAAGGAATCAGGAACAAAAGTAGAGCCGGGAAGATTGATTGTCGGTTCTATGAGTGAGACTTTTTTCACGCCCTTGACTTCATCAATAGCTTCATTCAGGATTTTGAAATAGAGGCTATATCCGACATTTCCTATGAATCCATGCTGTTGTGTCCCCAGAATCTTTCCTGCGCCGCGCATTTCAATATCTTTGATTGCGAGATTTATCCCAGCTCCCAGAGAAGAGTATGATTTGAATGCAGAGAGCCGCTTCTTTGCGCCATCGGTTATTTGCTCCTTTTCCGGAACTATCAGATAACAAAACGCCTCTCTCTGCGACCGTCCGATTCTCCCTCTCAGCTGATGGAGCTCCGCAAGGCCGAACATGTCAGCCCTGTTTATTATCATTGTATTCACATTCGGATTATCTATACCAGATTCTATTATAGCGGTGGATAAAAGCATGTCATATTTTCTCTCTCTGAAATCATGCATCTTGCTCTCTATTTCGGAGGAGTGCATTTTTGCATGCACAGAGACTATTCTTACATCTTTCAGATATTCCTTCAGTTTTTCTTCTATGCTCTTTAATGTCTCTATCCTATTATGCAGAAAATATACCTGCCCCTGCCTTGAAATTTCCTTTAGGATTGATGATTTTATCGTATCCTCAGACCATTTTACCACAAATGTCTTTATCGCCTTTCTTCCCGCAGGAGGAGTCATGATATTTGAAATATCCTTTATCCCAGTCATTGCCATCTCCAATGTGCGCGGTATCGGAGTTGCAGACATTGCCAGAACATCAATACTCTTTTTAATCTCCTTTATTTTTTCCTTCTGCTTGACTCCGAATCTGTGCTCCTCGTCTATTATGTAAAGTCCGAGGTCAAAAAATTCTATATCATTTGAAAAGAGAGCGTGAGTGCCTATCACAATATCAACATCTCCCTCGCGGATTCTTTTTTTAACAGACTGTTTATCCTTCTCTTTCACAAATCTTGAAAGCACCTCTATTTTAATAGGAAAATATTTCAATCTCTCTTTCAGTGTTTCATAATGCTGTTGTGCGAGAATCGTTGTCGGAACAAGAAAGGCAACCTGCTTTCCGCAGAGGTGCGCTTTGAATGCCGCTCTTGCCGCCACCTCTGTCTTGCCGTAACCCACCTCTCCCGATATGAGCCTGTCCATAGGGCGGGAACTCATCATGTCGCGCTTGACATCCTCTATAGCTTTAAGCTGGTCATACGTCTCCTCATGTTCGAACATCTCTTCCATTTCGATCTGCCTTTCATCATCAGAATCGAATTTATAGCCGAGAACAACCTCTCTCTCCGCATAGAGCCGCAGAAGCTCGCCTGCAATCTTCTTTAATGACTCACGCACCTTCTCTTTCTGCTTTTCAAAAGAATTTCTCGTGAGAGAAGAGAGTTTCGGCTCTTGCTCCTTTGATCCGATATATTTGTCAATAAGCCGTATCTGGTCTATGGGAACATAGAGCTTGTCATTATTTTCATAGAATATTTTTATGCAGTCGGTATATCTTTCTCCATAGGTGACTCTCTCTATTCCTGCGAATCTCCCCACTCCGTATGTCTGATGAACTATCACATCCCCCATATTCAGACTCTCAAGCTCTTCAAGAGCAATGGGAGAGAGAGGGACTTCATGAAAATGAGAATATCTCTTTCTTGAAAAAATTTCAAAATCATTTATGAACACCTCTCTCTGCTTCGGCAGAGAGAATCCCGAGACAATATTTCCTCTGAAATATTCAGCTTCAAATGATGTTATTTTTTTTATTCTCTCCTCTTCATAATCATTGGCGCAGAATATTTTAATTTTATAGTCGGGATAATTCTCGCTTAAATAGGAGCTGATTGAGCCTGACTGGAGTGACAGCGGCTTTAAGTCTTCATTTATGTCAAAATCAACTGAGGACTCATGATTTATTTGCGCAATATCATATAGAGCATACTCTTTGAAAATATCCTTGAAAGAATTCTTCATGGACACTTCATCAATCTTCATAGGTATAAACAATGACTCTTCGTTTCTTAAAGATTCCTGCGTCTGAGTTGAGATTGAACGTATGTCCTCTATCAAATCATCATTCATTTCAATTCTTATACACGGACCTATTATTCCGTATATGTCGAGAATGAATCCTCTTAAAGCAAACTCGCTCCTCTCATATACATTATCAACCCGTTCAAATCCGAAATCTCCGAGTCTCTCCATAATGTCTTCAATGTCAATCTTCATTCCCCTCTTTAAGAAAAGTCCGCTCTCTTCAATCTTATTTGATTTCGGAAACAATAATTCGTAAAAACCCTCGTCAGTGACTATCGACTTTTTCATTATGTATGCATAAACAGCCATGTAAACCGCATATTCGCTTGAAGAATCTATCAGAACATAATCCCCTTCAGAGAATAATTCCATGTTCTCCATCAAAAGAGAGGCAGAGTCAAAAGACTCTTCTATAATTATCTGCTTTTCTTTGAGGGACTCTCTGTATTTGAATATAAACGGATAAACTCCCCTTACGGATTTTTCAAGGGGTATATATCTGCCGATTTGAATCAGATCTTTGAATCTTGACATAATTCACCAATTAAGTTAAAGTATTATAATGAATAAAAATTTAATTGCAATAATATTATTCTCCTTTTGCCTGTCTTCATGCACTCTTATGAGCAATGCTGATGAAGGAACAATTGTCTATTACGGATTCGATTTTTCAAGCGGTTATTTAAATTCCAATTTTGAGAAGAATGATATTATTTCACTGATTGATTACAATCCGTCTCTTGAAACCAGCGAGAGAGAAATGTATATATATCTTCTTTTGGACACTCTGTCTTTAAGACAGAACTTAAAAGATTATGGAGTTGTTCCGTTCAATTCAATTGACAGAATAAGCTCTTCAATGGAATTCGACTCCATTTCAAGCCCGATTGATGTGGGGCATCTCTATGTGATGAAATGCAAAGACGGATTCGCCAAATTCAGAGTCATGTCAATTTCAGGAGCGACTCTGTTTAAGAAAGAGATACGGATGGTTTACGAATTCACTCCTGATTCCGAATTTTAATCAGCAATTCTGCTTCACCTTCTTTTTTGCAACTTCAAATCCCATATTCACCGCCTTTATATTCATCTCAAGAAAGTTCTTCGGAACATTCTTTTCAACTGCTTTTAAGGCATTTTCTTCAGAGAAGTATCCTCCGACAATAGTAAGAATCCCCACTGATATCAGGTTTGTGAACATTTCACTTCCAGCTAAATCCTTTGACATCTGTGAAATTGAAAAAGAGAGAATTCTCTTGTCAAGAGGGTCGAACTTCTGCACATAAAAGTCGTCAATAATTATTATTCCTGTGGGCTTTATCTCTTTGTGATGCGCATCATACGCCTCCTGAGAGAGGCATAAGAGAATGTCCGCCGATGATATTTCCAAAGTGTAAATGTCTCCGTCGTCAATAATAATATCTGCTTTTGAGAGTTCTCCTCTTGCCGCGGCGCCGTAAATCTGGGACTGCACGACATTGAGGTTGGCATAGATGCCTGCGGCTTCAGCCAAAACTTTTGCGGCAAGAATTATACCCTGTCCGCCGTTTCCTGAAAGACGAATCTCTGCTCTCATCATTTTTCACCCCTTTGGACTTTCTTTAATATGTTTTCTTCATACGATTCGCAGTATTCGCTTCTTGTTTCATCCACAAATACTCCTACAGGGAATTTCCCCTCCTTTTCCTCTTCGCTTATTTCATTCCATTTCTTTATTGAAACAGCCATGTTAGCGACAAAATCAAGCATCTGGTACGGCTCTTTCATTTTGTTTCTTCTTCCGAACTGGGTCGGGCATGTTGCCATGATTTCAACAACGGAGAATCCCTTATGGCTTATCGCTTGTTCTATTATCTTATCCATCAGAGCCACATGGAAAGCGTCTCCCCTCGCCACAAAAGTTGCTCCAGCCCCTGTTGCAAGCTTAACAATATCAAACGGGGGCTCCACATTTCCGTACGGAGCTGTTGATGCGTATGCGTTTACAGGAGTTGTGGGAGAATACTGTCCGCCTGTCATTCCGTATATGTTGTTGTTGAAGATAATCGCAGTTATGTCTATGTTTCTTCTGCAAGCGTGTATAAAATGGTTTCCGCCTATTGCAAGAGCATCTCCGTCTCCCATCACATCAATCACTGTAAGCTTTGGATTTGCAAATTTTATTCCTGTTGCAAATGTCAGAGAGCGCCCGTGCGTTGTGTGCAGAGTATTCATGTCAAGATAACCGGGGGTTCTTCCCGAGCATCCTATTCCCGAAATTACGCTTGTTTTGTTCTTATCAAGCTTGAGTTTGTCTATGCCTCTTAAAATCGAAGCTGTTATTATTCCGTGGGCGCATCCGGGGCACCATATATGCGGGAGTTTGTTCGTGCGCAGATAATGGAATATGTTTTCATTATACATTCATAACCTCCATTATTTTTGTGCCTATTTCAGCGGGAGTTATAAGTTCTCCGTTCGCCTTGCCGAGAAATTTTACTTTGCACTTTGTTCCAGCCACTGCTCTTTCAACTTCTCCCTTCACCTGTCCGAGATTCATCTCAACAACAAGTATCATCTTTGCAGTCTTTGCAATCTTCTTTATGTTTTCATATCCGAAGGGCCACATTGTTATAGGCCTGTAAAGCCCTGCTTTTATGTTGTTGAGTCTTGCATCCTTTATAGCCCTCATCGCGCTCCTTGCAGTCGCACCATAAGCTACAACTACTATATCTGCATCGTCAACCATTCTCTCTTCATACCAGTTGAAATATTTTTTGTTATCGAGAATTTTATCCCTGAGCCTCTCCTGAAGCTTCTCAACCAAATCTGGATTTGATGTGGGGAATCCCGTGTGGTCATGAGTGAGTCCTGTTATGTGGAATCTGTATCCCTCTCCGTATGGAGCGAGAGGAGGAACCATTCCGTGCTTAGTGTCAAAAGGATTGTAATTCTCCGGCTCCACTGTCGGCTTTGCCCTGTCAATTATTTTATATTCGCTTCTCGCCTCTATTTCAACCTTCTCCCTCATGTGCGCTATTATCTCATCAGTCAAGAGTATGACAGGCACTCTGTATTTTTCCGACAGATTGAATGCCTCTATTGTCAGCTTAAATATTTCCTGAACCGAGCATGGGGTGAGAACTATTAATTCATGGTCTCCGTGCGTTCCCCACCTTGCCTGCATAACATCCGATTGAGCAGGATATGTGGGCATTCCTGTTGACGGTCCGCCACGCATCACATTTACTATCACAAGAGGAATCTCTCCCATTATCGCATATCCTATATGCTCCTGTTTGAGAGAAAATCCGGGACCGCTTGTTGCAGTCATTGCTTTTGCGCCTGTAAGAGATGCTCCTATTGAAGCGCCTATTCCTGCTATTTCATCTTCCATCTGAATGAATTTGCCATTCACCTGAGGAAGCTCTTTTGCCATTCCTTCTGCAATTTCGGATGACGGAGTTATAGGATATCCGCCGTAGAATTTGCATCCGGCAGTGATTGCCGCCTTTACGACAGCATCATTTCCCGACAACAACTCTATCTTAGTCATTATTTCTCCTGTTAAATATTGATTTGCCTTTACTGTCTATTCCAATCAGAACCGGAAAATTTTCGATTTCCATTCTGAACAACGCTTCAGATTTAAGCTCTTTGTAAAGAACCGGCCGCATGCTCTTTATTCTGCTTCCGTATAGAGAACCCAAGCCGCCTATTGCCAAAAAATATATTTTACCTAAATTTTTATGTATATCAATATCCCTCTCTCCCTTTCCGATTGTTGCAAAAAGATTCTTCTCAAACAAAAACGGCAGGAACCTGTCCATTCTCTTTGCAGTAGTCGGTCCGCATGAAAACAAACCCTTCTCGTTTTTTTCAGTGGGCCCCGCATGAAAGATAATGCTCTCTTCTAAATAATCGGGAAATATATTATCTTCATACATTCTTTTTAATGCCGCATCTCTTGCGGTATATATTATTCCGGAGAGAAGAACGGACTCTCCCCTCTTCATTTTATTAAGTTTGTTATAATTACGCACATCGGATTTTATCATAAAATTATTTCCCTTACTCTCTCCTGAAAACAATTGAACATTACAGAAATGGGAAGAGAGGCAATGTGCCGCTCTCTTATTAAAACTCTGCAGTCCGCAACAGTCTCTCCGAAATTCAGACCCTGTATTCCTATTTTAAGGGCATTCGCTCCCTTCATTGCCATACTGCTTATCTCTTTTTCATAAGATTTTTTATTATGACTGAACATGCCTGTTAGAGCCATTTTTGAAAGAAGAGCAGATTCCTCTGCCGATTCTCCGATTCCTATTGAGAGAATGTAGGGCGGACAGCCTCTGCTTTGGGCATCTTCAACGCATTTGACTGCAAAATCCGCAATCTCTTCATTTGAAGAAGAAGGAGAGAGCATTTTCATCTTTGAAAGATTTTCGCTTCCTCCGCCCTTTGCAAGAAGAACAATCCTTGGTTTTTTTGTATTTGTCTGAATTATGTGTATAACCGGATTATTTGAATATTTTTTTTCTCTGTCAACGACAGAGAATCTCAAACCTTTCTTTTTTGTTATTTCATTGAGTTTTATTGAGATCTCTTTTTTCAAATTTCCTTTTATGCTAAAATCCTCTCCTATATCAAGAAAGACTGTCAACACACCCGTGTCCTGACACAAGGGCGTGAGATTCTTCTTTGAAAGTCCTTGATTCTCCATTATTAATGCAAGAACCTCTCTCTCTAAAGAGTTTTTCGGTTTTACGGATGACAGAGAGTTGAGAATTCCTCTGCTCATTGAAGAATTCATTTTGAAATATTCATCCGCTATGAGTGATGAGAGTGACTTTGCGTTAATGCTCTTCAATTGCTACTTTGCCGCTTTTTGTTCTTCCGCCTGACATTCAAAGACCTGTATTGCAAAATCCGGACACCTGAGTTCGCACATGTGGCATCCTATACAGTCCTCAGGCCTCTTCGCCACCACCTTTCTGTCCTCTCCAATCTCAAGAACATTCTTCGGACAATAGTGGACGCAAAGAGAACAACTCTTGCATAGATTCTTGAAAATTTTGTGAGTATAGCTTTTTTTCATTAAAACTCCATTTTTTTAGTAGTTTAAGAATAATAATATATTAAAATATAATGTCAAGGGTATTATATTGTCATTCCGCCAAAAGAATTGCTGATATCAGCGATATAACCGTCTCTAAGTCATCCTTTTTCATCTTGCAGATAAAATCGGCATTCCTCGCTCGCCAGTCAAGTGATTTAATCTGATCCGAAAGAACAACGCCGCTGATAAATCTTTCTTTGACAGCAACTTCAAATGGATAATTTTTAATTTTAGATGTTATCGGAGAAAAAAGGGCAAGTCCTGTTTTCTTATTATAGATTAATGGAGACAAAACCAGTGCAGGCCTCCTGCCGGTCTGCTCATGCCCGCTTTGAGGAGCAAAGTCAAGCCAGACGATGTCTCCTCTTTCAGGTACATATTCACCACGTTTCATTTCCTACGGCTTCCTCTGCTGAGATTTCCCGATGAACATTATTGTCATCAATTTTTTTAACAAGGTCTCTCAAATTATACTTTTTTCTTGCAGATGCTATCACTATTCCTTTTTCGGTTCCCTCGATAGTCACTTCGTCATTCTCTTTAAGTTTGAATTCTTTCAGCAAATCTTTCGGAATTCTTACTGCAAGACTGTTTCCCCATGCAGTTATTTTCGTGTTCATAATTTCTCCTTGTATATACATAGTATATACATTTTCGCCTTTTTGTCAACCTCTCCGCCGCCCTGTATTGTGGTCATTTCTTTCGATGCCATTCTTACCGCCTCTATTCGCTCTTTTGTATTTAATTTGTTTTTTTGCTCACGGCTCATGGCGTCTTTGT
>DCUY01000043.1 GCA_002327905.1 Caldifarciminota bacterium UBA2202
ATTTAATAATTATGAATAAAAAAATTCTTAATACATTTAAGTCGTATGAAAAAAACAGCTACAGTCCTTATTCAAAATATAAAGTTGTAGCTATGCTCTTTGCAGAGAGCGGAAATGTATATATGGGAGTAAATGTGGAAAACGCATCATACTCCCTGACAATGTGCGCAGAGAGAAGCGCTCTATTCTGCGCAGTATCAAATAAAGAGAGGCGCTTTGAAAAGATAATCATTTTTGCAAGAGGCAAAAACCTTCCTTATCCCTGCGGAGCATGTCTTCAGGTATTAAGCGAATTTGCAGGAGAGGATTTCAGAATAATAGTGTCGAACGGGGTCAAGGAAGAGGAAAAAAGACTATCTGAATATCTTCCAAACAGGTTTGTTTTATGAAGAATCTGAAAATATTGGTTTTTCTTTCTCTTATCATATTCTCATGCTCGAAAAATTCTCTTACCGAAATTGACATCCAAAGCAAAAAGACTCTTGATTACGAAACTTTGAAGAGCATCTTTGACAGATCCTATGATTTCAGCATATCTGCGAAGAAGAACTCATTGACATTTAAAGAGAGCGGTTTTCGAGATGTCTCCGGAAATATATCAGTTGATGGATACATGGATATTTCCGGAGAGGCAAGGCTTGTTTATGACCACATTTTCGATAATGAAACATGGTATGCGAAAGATGGCTTAAAAAAAGAATACTATAACCAGCCGATTGACCCGCTGATGATAATAGAGAACAGCATAATAGGAGAGCCTGTTCTGAGGGAATTCAACAGGGGAAAATACATTTTTGACGCAGAGATAAATGTGGCAGTGATTGACCCGCTAAACTATTCGGCTAAAGGAACTATTGAAACCGATGAAAGACTGAGCTATGTCATTATAAAGACGGAGAATGAGAATTTAAAATATATAATAGAATTGAGGCAGAAAAAACATAATCCGATTAAAATTCCGAGAGAAGTAAAATTGACATGCACTGTCTTTGGAGGAAAACCCGAAATAAAGCAATTGGAAGAAAGACTGAACGAAAGCAATATAGGAATTGTAAAAAACGGAATAGCCTCTTTTTATGTGAAGGAATACAATGTATTAAAAAGACTTCTTGA
The DNA here is from genome assembly GCA_002327905.1 of Caldifarciminota bacterium UBA2202. Classification (GTDB taxonomy): domain Bacteria; phylum Hydrothermota; class 32-111; order 32-111; family 32-111; genus UBA2202. The sequence continues at coordinate 1,114 of DCUY01000043.1, forward strand.
AGAGGATTCTCTAAGTTTTTACTCGTATGAATACACAGACCCTTCATCCGAGGGCGGGGATATAGCATATATTCAGGGAGATGTGAGAAACTCTGTACGCATAACAGGGAAGATAGCATCTGTGTGCATGAAAGAGACGGAGATTGTGTCAAAGGGCAAAAAATTCGAAATAGAATTTCTAAATGTTGATATAAATGACGATTCCAAAATTGTATTGCGGGCAGGAGATATAGCATTCACTGCAATCTATGAGAGAGAGACAAAAAAACTGCGCTTGAACGGACTCTCTGAAACTGAAGCCCTATTAATCATTTCTGTAAATGATTTCCCATATAAGGAAAAATCTGTTATTTTAAATAAGGAGGAATGATGCTTGATAAGAGACTGCTGGACATACTCGCTTGTCCGAAATGCAAAGGAGATCTGGAATACGATGCGGACAAGGATATTTTGATATGCAGAAAGGATAAAATTTATTTTGAGGTTAAAAACAATATTCCGATACTTCTATTGGAGAAATCAAAAAAAATCAATGAAGCATAGAATTCTGTTTTTCACGATTTTTATATTTTGCACATTAGTGAATGCTGATGAAAATGTAATAGCCACAAAAAACGGCGTCAGTTTCAATTATATTCCGGATTTTTCAAACGGGATTTCATCTGACTGCGACTTGGAAGATGGCCTGCCGGTAAAGACTCTTTATATAAATGTGCCCGAGGGGGAGGTCAGGCTTCATGTGGGAGATTCCGAGTGGATTCAGTATGACAATGAGTATAAAGGAAAGACAATTGAAAAATTGTATGAGAGCAGTTTTGAATATGCCGCCAGACAGAGAGTTCTGAAAATAAGGATATTCCCGTTTAAAAGGCAATCCGGAAAAATATTTGTTTTGAAAAAGATATCAATAAATGTTGAATTCCAAAACGCTCTGTATCTCTCAAAAAAATATAATCCTATTTCTTTGACAAGCATCAATAATGGCTTTGAATCACCGCTAAAATCACAGATTGCAGTTGAGGATATACCGTTCAAGTCATATCTCGAAATCAAAGTGAAGGAGAATGGGATTTACAGGATTGAGTATCAGGATATTGTCGATGCAGGAATTGATCCGAAGAATATTTCATTAAGGAATTTCGGACTCTATTCTAACAGCGGCGTAAATCTTCCTGTGGATACGGTAGAATTCATGAAGTATCTGACTCCTGAGAAGACGCCTTACATTGTGCGCGGAAACAATGATGATTTGTTTGAAAAAGGAGAGTATATTCTGTTCTTTGGCGAATCTCCATACGGCGATTCAATCAATTTCTATGGAAATTATGATCTGTATAACAATCCTTTCAGCGACTATAAGCATTATATGCTTGTCTTTAATGATAAAACTCCATTGAGGGCGCAAAATCTTGTCTTCTCATTTGAAACGGATACTGAAGCGCTCTATAGTGAGTGTGTTATGCATTTTGATTCAATAAATCCGCTTCTATCAGGATACGGCTGGACATGGAAAAAATTCAATATGATGAAGGATTCCGGAGATGCGGTTTATGAATTTTCATTTGAATCAAAGGGTATACTGGATTCTGCCGGAGAAATGCGCCTGTCATTCTTTTATCAGACAGATGTAAATGACACTTATGAAATGGAATTGTACTTAAATGAGAAATATATAGGAACAATGGCGAATAGAGGAGCTTTTAATTATATTCCCAAAGCATTCTCATTTTCAGTATCAAATCTGTCATTTAGCAATACCGTAAGGCTTGTGGGAAAAAATACTGACAATAAAAACAAGGTGTTTTATCTGTCAGAATGCAGAACAAAATACAAGGCGGACAAAAACAATCCTGATGACATTATTATAAAAAAGAGAGATTCAAGGTATTTAAGCATTGAGCCGGAAAAGGAGCTTTACGCATTTATAAAGAGCAATTCTGTTTACTGTATCGGTGAAATAGAAAAGGGAAAAGCTGTCTCATTGGACCTGCTCACAGGAGAGAAGGCGTTTCTGACTGACAGAGTAAAAGAGCCGGAGAGCATTAAATGGTCTGACAATAATGTTTTATACAATGAATATGAAGGGTGCGACATACTTGTAATAACAGGCAACGGATATAAAACGACTCTTATTCCTTATATCCAGTACAGAAAGAGTCAGGGGCTTAAAGTCAAAGTTGTTGAAATAGGCGAAATAGCTGATGCCTTCGCATTCGGAATTGAATCTCCTGCGGCAATAAAGGCATATATACATTATGCCTTCAATAACTGGCAGAATTTCCCGAAGTATCTTTTACTCCTCGGCTCAGGTTCGTATGACTATAAAAACAGGCAGAATATATATGAAGACAGAAATGTGGTTCCTCTGTATGAGACAGGATACGGAGTGTTTGAACAGGCTCTTTTAAGCGCATCAAGATCTCAGTGTGTTGACAGATGGTATACTCTTATCTCAGGGGATGACCAGTATATGGATATTATTCCGGGAAGAATAACTGTTCTTGACAAGAATGAAGCGCATCTGGCAATGATGAAAATTATAGATTGTGAAACGAAGATGCCTGCTCGAATTAAAAATAAAGTAATGGTTATTTCAGATGATGAATACAGCTCCCGAGCGGAATCATATTATCATGACATAGGATTCATGTATGACTCTGAAAATCTTGCAGGTCTTCTGGGCATATATTTTGGAGTTAACAAACTCTATTTGACCGATTATATGGGGAGTCTTCAGACATCTGAACACTGGGATGCAAACCCGGGATTTAAGAGGGATGTGCGGTATGCATTCAGAGATATTCTCAATAAAGGAGTCGCCTTCGGATTCTTTTACGGACACGGTTCATACTATACTTTGACTCATGAACACATTCTTCTATATCCTGATGACATTGACCTTTTCACAAATTTGTACAAGTATCCTGTTTTTTTATTCGGCACTTGTCAGGCAGGGCAGTTTGATAATGACTTCGGCTCTATTGCGGCAGAGTTCCAAAAACTCCCATACTCCGGATTTTCAGCATCAATAGCTTCAACAAGGGCGATAGGAAGTGATGAGAGCATCAACATTCTTCACAATTTTTTCGCAACAGATTTGATTTCTGGGGGGTTTGCTACTATAGGAGAGTACTATCTTTCAATGATAAATACGCACTCATACACTTCAACAAGCCACGTGCTCTTCGGGGACCCTTCAATGAGGATAAAAAAATATAAATATGACATTTCAATCCTGTCCGAAGATACTATCTCTCTTGGTTCATTCAATGAATTCTCTTATTCCACTTCAAAAGATTCTGAAGGCGAGATAATCTTTGACATATATCAGCCTTTCTATACCGACTCGCATGATTATTGGCACATTCTTCCATATTCTTACATTTACTATTCTAAATCTGACGGAATTATGAACAGAGTATCTCTTTCTGAGAGCGCAGGCAGTTTCACTTCATTTCTTCCTGATTCTTTTGCAGAAAAAAAATACTTGAATAAGATGCTTATATCGGGGGTATATGAAGACGACTCACTGATTCATCTTGGAGTGAGAAAACCGATTTTAAGTTATGCGAAAGAATCCGTGAACAGTTCGGGTGAAATAAAATTCTTCATGAATAATATTGAATTGAAGGATTCTGCTACCTTGAAAACAGATTATGAGATAGAGGTGAGATTTTATTCAGAAACAGGCGTCTATCTTGGGAATGTCTCACAGTATCAGCCGTCTGTAACAGTGAGGGGGGATGCGGATTTGACATTTGATGACAGAACATTTGAAAGCAAAGAAGATTATTTTGCAAATTTATACGATATATCCTCTCTTCAAAAGAGAGACACAATAAATGCAGTAATATTTGACGGAAAACTCAATCAGAATAAAAAGACTCTGATAGTCAAGCATAATACTAAATTGAAGACTGAGGCGGAGTTTACTCTCTATCCGAATCCTTTCACAGAATATTTCTTTGTCACATTCAATTCTGCCAATTCAGGATTATTGCGGTGGAAAATGATTGATGAAAAAGGATTCACAGTCTCATCCGGCGAAGAGCCTTTTATTGGCGGATTCAATTCCGTAAAAATAATACCTGCCGGACAGCTTATGAATATTGATATTATGAAAGGGATATATTATTTCACGGCGGATTTCATATATTATGGCAAAAACGAACCTGCAAGAGAGAAGAGAAAGGTGGTGAAAAAATGAGGCGATTAATATTGGTTTTCTTATCTGTCTGGACGGTTTTTTTATATGCAGAGACGAGTGTCATGGATATTTTCATAGGAACAGACAAGGTGGGATGGTATGAAATGAAGACAATTAAAAAGGATTCATTTATAGAGATAACGGAAAACTCGAAAATGTCTCTCACAGTATACGGGAATACAATGAATGTTTCTGCGCACTCTTTCTCTCTTTATGATAAGGATTGGAACATGATCAAGTTCCTGTCCGGAGTAGAGAGCGAGCAGTTATCGTTTTTTGCAAACGGATTCATAAAAGACGGAAAACTGATAGTCAAATCAGACATTGCACAGGGATACAATGAAGATGTCTTCGATATAAAAGACAAAGTTCTTCTCTTCAATATTGAATCCGCTTCAAAAGATTTTTTTAAGAAAGATATTTATCAGTATAATCCTTTGACGCGGAGACTGGAGAAAGTGAAGATAGAATCAAAAGAGAAACAGAAAATTAAAATAAAGGACAAAGAGTTTGATGCCGAACTTTATATATTTTCAAGCGAAAGCGGAAAATGGTCTGTCTTCTTCGATAAACAGGGCAGTATCTTAAAAAGCGTCTCTTCTGAAGGTATAACAATGGTAAAGACAGACTCTGTAAAGGATATCTCCGCTCCGATAGATATTCTGAACTGGTTCTTCATCTCTTCAGTCGGAAATTTCAAAGATATAGCCAAAGCAGACAATGCCAAATATATTATAGAAGGATTAAAAGAGGACACAATTTCAAATTACAGGCAGATTCAGAGAGGAGACACTATAGAGGTAAGAAGAGCTCCTGTCTTTGTTCCTGAGAAGCTTTCGGAAATGGACACATTCTACCTTAAGAGCGGAAGTCTTATAAAAACTGCAGTAAAAGAGATTGTGAAAAAGCAGGAGAAGGATTCTCTTAAAATCCTGCAGAACGCAATGAATTATGTGAATAAAAAACTCAAGAAAGGCATATACTCGGGTCTTTTAACGAGCGAAGATATTATGAAAAACGGATACGGGGACTGCACGGAGCATGCTCAGGTATTTGCAACAATAGCGCGGGAATTGGGATTTAATGCGGATATAGTCTCAGGAATCGTCCACTCAAAGGACGGATTTTATTATCATGCTTGGAACAGGGTCATTTATAAAAATAAAATTTATACGATTGATGCTACATTCAATCAATTTGACGCGGATGTCTCTCACATTCAGCTTTCTGAAGGGTTCCCTCCGATGAAGGTTCTTATTGCAAGCCTCTCTGGAAAAGTCTCAGTAAGGAGGATTGAATGAAGATTATCTCTGCGACTCTCCTGCTTTTATTCTCTTTCTGCATATTTGCAGATATTGATATCTACGGATTTTCGGATGATACGAAGCATTTTGCATTTGCGTATGAGCCGAATGACCCTATGGCTTTAAGCGGCGGGCTGAAGATTCTCAGCATAGAGAAAAACACTCTTACTGCCGACACTCTGCTCAATGAGTTCAATGATTCATACACCGGACTTAAAGATGTATCAACTCTTTTTGAAACTCAATACTCTGAAATTCTCTCTTTTACGGGAAATAAAAATTATACTGAATACCCGGGTTCTGCTGAAAACGGGAGAATAACATTATTCGGACTTAAAACAAAGCAGATTTCATATTCAATAAGCAAATCACTCAATGAATTCGGATTTTACTCATATTCTACAACATTGAGAATTGAAGATAAACCGCCTTTGATCTTCTCCTCGCGGATAACGGATGTTTATTCCGCATTTCTAATTGATGATTCAATCTGCGTTGTAATCACAAAAGGCTTTATAGTGGGTTTTGAAGGATCGTTCACAGAGATGTTTGATTGTTTTTATATTCCTGCAAAGGCGGAGATTGCGGATGAAAACAAAAGAAAAAATGAAGAGATGCAGTTCAATATCGGAAAATTGAAAAAAGCATTTGAAGAATTCTATATTGAGAATGCAAACAATTATCCAAACAGTATTGAGCTTTTCGGAAGAACAGGGATTGTAATAAGGAATCCGTTCAAAAAGACTAACGACGGTATTGCAATCACAGATAAACTGCCGAAGTTTGCATCAAAGTATGAGGGAACAATAATCGCATTGGTTGCTGAGGAGAGGAATTCTTACAAACTTTATTTCGGAAAGGAAAACGAATTTGAAGAAGCAAAGGAGGAAAAAAAATGAAAATAAACAGGTATATAGACCACACTCTGCTGAAAGCGGAGCAGACGGATTCTGACATCAGCCTTTTGTGCGGAGAGGCTGTGAAGTATGAATTTTATTCAGTTTGCGTCAATCCATGCTGGGTGTCTTCTGCAAAGAATTTTGTAAAACACAGCAATGTGAAGGTTGTGTCTGTCGTCGGATTCCCACTCGGAGCGAACAGAATGGAAGTGAAAATGCGAGAGGCAGTAATAGCTGTAGAAGACGGGGCGGATGAAATAGATATGGTTATGAACATAGGAGAATTCAAGAGCGGCAATTACGAATCTGTTTTAAATGAAATAATCGGAGTCAGAGAGGCTGTCAGCGGCAAGATCCTCAAGGTGATAGTTGAGACATCTCTTCTGACTGAAAACGAAAAAGCAAAAGCCCTTGAAATTGTCATCAAATCAAAGGCGGACTTTATAAAGACATCAACAGGATTTTCAACAGGAGGCGCTCTTGTCTCGGATATAGAGCTTTTTCACAGACTCTCTTCAGGCAAAGTGAAGATTAAGGCAAGCGGCAAAATAAGGGACTATAAAACCGCTGAAGCAATGATAAAGGCAGGCGCTTCAAGGATAGGAACATCCTCTTCAATTTTAATAATGGCGCAGGCAGATGAATGCTCCTGAAATAATAAGAAAGAAGAGGGATAATCTTTCTTTGAATGAAAATGAAATAAAATTTATGATTGAAGGATATGTCAAGGATAATATTCCTGATTATCAAATGTCGGCATTTCTTATGGCATCATTCATCAATAATCTTAATGATTCTGAAATATTGTGCCTCACAAAAGCAATGATTGAATCTGGGGATGTTTATGATTTTTCGGATATTGAAGGAATAAAGGTTGACAAACACTCGACAGGAGGTGTGGGAGACAAGGTGTCCATACCTCTTGCTCCGATTCTCGCATCTTTGGGATTTTTTGTCCCCATGGTCTCAGGCAGAGGTTTGGGGCATACAGGCGGAACTCTGGACAAGCTTGAATCCATAAAGGGATTTAATGTGAATTTGACAAAAGAAAAATTCAGGGAGACGCTTATAAAGAACAAAGTTGCTATGGGGGGGCAGACAGAGACGTTTGTTCCTGCAGACAAAAAACTCTATGCTCTCAGGGATGTTACAGGAACAGTGGAATCGATTCCACTCATAACAGCTTCAATAATGAGTAAAAAACTTGCTGAGGGGATTGACTCTCTCTTTCTTGATGTAAAGACCGGTTCCGGCGCATTCATGAAGAGCATTGAAAGTGCAAAGGAGCTTGCTGACAGGATGTTTGAACTTGGGGAGATGATGGGCAAAAAAATGGCTTATGTGATATCGGATATGTCACAGCCCCTCGGGGATTATGCTGGAAACGGATGTGAAATTTTTGAATCCGTTTCAATATTGAAAGGAGAGACTCGCAACTATGCTTCAAAACTTGTTAAAGAAACAGCTCTTATGATAATGAGGCAAAATTATGTAGGAAAGAGCGATGAGGAGAGAGAGAATAAATACAGAAGCGCAATAGATTCTGGAAAAGCATATGAGAAATTTCTGGACATTGTGCGTTTTCAGGGAGGAGACGAAAAATCACTGAGGATAAAGGATCTGATGTATGAAAAAAAATATGAAATCAAATCCGAAAGAGACGGATACCTTTTTGAATTCGACACATACAAAATCGGAATAGCGTTGATATATATGAATGCCGGGAGATTCCGAAAGGAAGATGCAATAGACCATAAAGCCGGAATTAAAATAGAAAAGCATTTAAATGAACATGTCATGAAGGGAGAGCCCATATTCTCAGTATATGCGGATAAGGATAATGACGATGTCGGCATTCTTCTGAAAGAGTCATTCAAAATCAGTCAGGAAAAAGGAGATGAAACGAAATTAATAAAAGTATCAAGGGGTGCCTGATGAAAAAATATGCTGTATTTGTTTTTATACTGTTTCTCTCTCTTGCATCATTTGAAATGGAGTTCATTGACATCGGCGAACTTCAGAAGGGCATGAAAGGATACTGCACGACAGTCTTCAATGGCACCAAAATAGACACCTTTGAAGTTGAAGTCATAGATATAATAGGTGACGGCGAGTCGTCAGTGGAGATGGCTCTTGTGAAATGCATCGGAGCAAATGTAGAGAAGACCGGAATTGCCCAAGGTATGAGCGGGAGCCCCGTTTACTTCAATGGCAAACTCTTCGGCAGTCTGAGCTATACATGGGACAATCTGCGCGAACCGATAGGAGGCGCAGTCCCGATAAAGAGAATGCTTGAAATAGAGGATTATCAGAAAAATGATAATAAGAGCGAAGGGTTTAAATTAAAAGAGATAGCAATTCCAATTGTTCTAACCGGAGTAAATGAAAATGTTCTTGAGACTCTAAAAAAAGAGAATGAAGTATTTAAGTATGCGGTTGCAGGAAAAAACAGCGGTCTTGCTTCCTCTGAAGCCGGAGAGCTTATTCCGGGAAAGGGCATTGCCATAAACCTTATTGACGGTGATATGACTGCATCGGCAATAGGAACAGTAACTTATGTCGATAATGACAAAGTATATTCTTTCGGACATCCTTTCACACTGAAGGGGAAAATCGAATATCCTGTATCGGAGGCGTATATTTATATGATTCTGCCGAGAACCGACATTTCATATAAGATGGGATTTCCATTGAGCAAAACACTCGGGTGCGCCGTTCAGGACAGAACATACGGAGTTCTTGCTTATAAGAATAAAACAGCTTCAATGGTTAATGTCGCATTGAAGATAAATCAGGATGAAAGAATAAATCTCAGGTTCATCAAAGAGAATGATATCATAGCATCGTATCTTCCGCTCATGTTAGTATCTGCAATTTCAAAATACTATAAAATGTCAGGAGCAATGACATCCGAGTATAAAATGTCAATCTATTCAAAAGGGAAGAAGAGAATAGAATACAAAAACATGTACACAGGAGAGAATCTGTTTTTCGGAATATACATGGACATGCAGTCCATACTCTATGCGTATCTTTCAAATATGTATGAAAAGGTTCCCGTTGATTCCATAGTAGTTGAATCCACAGTGGCGGAGAATATAAATCAATATTTTGTGTGGGATGTGCAGGTCGAAAAAAAATATTATAAAATCGGAGAAACCGTAAACGGAAGAGTATTTCTAAAATCATTCAAAGGGGAGGATGTGAGCAGAGATTTTTCATTTGACCTTCCTGAGACCTCCTCGCAGGATTCTCTTCTTCTTTATGTGGGAGGCGGGAAGAATGACATAATATCAGAGACCGGAAGAAGCGAAGCAAAGTTTCAATTTAAGGATTTGAGCACATTTGAAAATATCGTGAACACTTTGAATCCTTCAAACAGCATTGTGATAAAACTCTATGGCAGAAGAAAGGGTTTTATAGATAATAATAAAGAGTATTTCAATATGCCCCAAAATTTTATCAACAAGCAGATAATGACCGGAAAAAAAATGATAATATCAGACATATTATATAAAGATGTGCTTCTGACAAACGGTGTAATTGAAGGCGAAGCTTCGGCAGTATTGAAAATCAGGAGGTTTTAATGAAAAAGAGTCTTATCGCTGTGACATTAATTTTGATCTCTCTTTTAATTTTTTCAATGGAGACCGGAAAACTGAATGATATTCCCTCTTCGGTAAAGTCTTCGCTTCAGCTTTCAAGCGGAATTGCCGCAGGAAAAGACTTTGTAATTCCCGGATTCAAGGCGCAGACAATTTTGAAGAACACTGACTATCCGATTTATTCAATGACTGAGCATAATTCACGGCTTCTTGCTGGATGCGGAGATGCGGGGAGAATAATTGACATATCAAGCGGGGCTGATATTGCGTCTTTTAGCGAGGGTGAAATTGTATATTCTCTGCTTTCAGTCGATAAAACAACCTTGTTTGCATCAATACAGCCCTCAGGAATCATTGTGAGGCTGACTGATAAAAAGATTGACACAATATTCTCATTTCCGGATAAAAGCGTGAACCTTTTGAAAAAAATCGGAAATACTGTTTATACTGCTGTCGGAAATGAACTGTTTGCATATAAAAACGGCGGATTTGAAAAAATCGTAAAGGTCAATGACAGAAATATTCTGTATTTTGAGGAAATTGACGGATATATTTATATTTCAACTGAAGGAGCAGGCAAAGTAATAAAATATTCAATAAAAGAGAATTCTCAGGAAGTGGTATTCTCTCTTTCAAGCGGAGAGATTCAGATGTTTAAAAAAGCAGGAGGCAGACTAATCATTGCGGCGAATATGACATTGCCTATGGGAGACGGCACTGAGTCATTCTGCGGGATTCTTCTCTCTGTTGAAAATTCGGCAATAGACACGATTGCTCGGGAGGATTTTCCTTATTCGGTATCCATCAGCGCATTTGACGGAATTCTTCTCGGAGCCTCCGTCCCCGGCAGATGCTATTACTATGATTTGAAAAATTACTTTTACCTCGGTTCTTTGGAGAATGATTTCATAATGTCTCTGTATGAATGTGAAAAATGCGCATACATAGGAACTGCAAAGAGCAATTCAATAATCAAGCTGTCCGGAGGAGATAAACCCTCCGATTTTTTATCTTCAGTAATTGATGCGCAGAAAGATGTCTCAATCACAGCATTTTTTCCGCTAACAAAGAAAAACGGAAAATTCTTTGTAAGAACGGGAGACACTTACTCTATAGATTCTTTTTGGAGCGGTTTTATGATTGTTAAGCCCCAGATGAACGAGTCAATGAGTCCGTCGAGGTATTTGCAGTACAGATATTCATTCAACGGGAGCGACGACACTCTGTACAATGTATCAATGTTTTATAAGACAAAAAATCATTCTCCAAAATTCAAGAGTATAAATATTTATCCTGAAAGGATTATTCCCGACTATGCAAATACGCCTGAATGGGAGGGAGAAATCCTTTATAAGAGATCATTCTATCCTGAAATAAAGGATGTTAATATTTATAAATCAAAAAGAAATATAAAATTTGTCATTTGGAATTGCTTTGACATTGATCAGGACAAACTGGACTATGATGTTTATCTCATTTCAGGAGAGAATGCTTTTTTAGCCGCCAAAAACATCAGTGCAAGTTATTTTGTTATCAATCTTGAATCATTCAAAGAGGGCTATTACAAAGTAAAAGTCACAGCTTCGGATTCAAGCGATAACAATGACCCTCTCTCTGCGGAAATAGTCAGCGGGGAATTCTATATTGACAGAACTCCATGCGAATTTTCGGATGACATATTTGAAAAGAATGTTTTGAAATTCAGAGTGAATGACAATTCTTCTCTTATAGATGAAGTTTCATATTCAGTCAATGGAAGTATTTTCAAAAGGGTTATTCCGGCAGACGGAATATATGATTCAAAATCCGAATTATTTGAAATAATGATTGAAAGGGAAAAGAATCAGTCTCTCTCAATTGTTGTAAAAGGAACCGACTCTTCAGGCAATTCCTCCACATTTTCAAAGGTAGTTAAGTGAGAGTATTATTCGCCGCAGGTCCGATGAAAAAAACTCTCTCTGCTGTGGAGACATGCAGAATTGCAAAAAAGGTCTTCTCTTCGGATAAATTATTTGAATCAATGCCTGTCTCTGACGGAGGAGACGGATTTTTGGATGCTGTCAAACATGCGCTTCCTGATTTGAAAGAAATAAGAATCAATTCATACTCATGCGATATGAAGAAAATTAAAGCGAGAGTTCTCTATTCAAAAGAGAGGGCGTTCATAGAATCAGCTCTTTGCGCAGGAGTGTTGAAAGGCAAAGTTTCAATACTGAGAAGAAGCACTTTGGGCTTGGGAGTATTGATAAATGAATTGTATGACAATAAGAGTCGCGTGTATGTGGGTATAGGCGGCACTCTGACTGCCGACATAGGCTGCGGGATGCTGAAGGAACTTGGCTTCGATGCAGAGGAATATGACGGCACTTCTGTCTTAAAGAGCATAAGAAAAAATAAAAATTATTCTCTTCTCTATGGAATATCCGATGTGAAATCTCCTCTGAACGGCAAGAACGGAGCCTCTCTCTATTTGAAACAAAAGGGGGCAAATACAGCGGAAAAAGTGCTTCTTGAAGCGCTTTTTGACGAGACTGCGGACAATCTCAAAATAAGCGGCAAAAAATTCTCCGGAAGCGGGGGAGGAATCGGAGCTGGAATAATGATTTCAGGAGGAAAGGTTCTTGATAATTTTACTTTTTTCGAAGAATTGACGGGAATCAAGAGAAAAATAAAAGAATCGGATATTATAATTGTGAATGAAGGAAATTTTGACAGACAATCCTTTGAAGGAAAACTGACAGGCAGAATTGTTGAAACAGCAGTCAAAATGAAGAAGAGAGTCTTCGTAATATCAGGCGGATTTGATGCTGAAATTAAAGGAATTGAAAAGATAAAAGTCAATATGCCGAAGAAGAGGAATAAAACCGGATATATAAGAGAATTCATGAATGCTGTGCAAAAAACAAAGGAGTTTATATATGGATGAGAGGATATGCGTTCTTTACGGAGGGCCGTCAAAAGAGAGTGAGGTGTCGAGAAGGTCAGCATTGAGGATAAACCATGCTCTTCTAAAAAAAGGCTATAATTCAAAACTTCTTGAATATACTCCTGATATGATAACACAGCTTAAGAGCGGATATTCGGTTATTTTCAATATCATGCACGGCAGGCCCGGAGAGGACGGACAAGTGCAGGGAATATTTGAATATCTTAAAATACCCTACACAGGTTCGGGAGTCATTCCATGCGCAATAACAATGAATAAGTATATAAATCAGCAGGTTGTCAAATCATTCGGAGTTCCTGTGCTGAAATCACTATATGTGAATGAAGAGATTCTGAAAAATAATCCGGACATTGTAAAAAAATCATTCTCTTCCGATATAATTCTAAAACCCAATACAGGAGGGTCTTCAGTGGGAGTTATAATAGTCAAGCCGGAGGATGCATACGAAAGACTGGCAGAGAAGATACTCGAGTTCGGAGACTACATAGTTGAAGAGTATATTTCCGGAGGCATTGAAGTTACAGTTGGAGTTATAAAGGACAATGGCGTCAAAGTATTGACTCCTCTTCAGCTTGTTCCGAAGAATGCATTTTATGATTATCATGCAAAGTACACATCAGGAATGACTGATTTTATAATCCCCCCCCGTCTTGATAAAGCAGTGATTGACAGGATGATGAAGATGAGCGGAGAGATTTTCACAAAACTCAGAATGGATACATTTGCAAGAGTTGATTTCATTGTGACCAAAAGCGGCGATATCTATGAGCTTGAAGTGAATTCAATACCGGGAATGACAGACCTTTCGGACCTGCCGCAGGAGGCGGAATTCGACGGAATAGAGTATTGCGAATTGGTGGAAAAATTGTTAAAGACAGCAGGAGTGAATAAAGATGCTTGACGGATTAACTTCAAAAATAAACAAAATATTTCAGAATATTAAGAACAAAGGACGGATTACTGATGATGACATTAAGCAGACAATGCGTGAAATCCGCCTTGTGCTTTTGGAATCTGATGTCAATTACCTCATTGTAAAGGATTTCATAAAGGCAGTTGAGGATGATGTGCGGGGTCAGGATGTTCTAAAATCATTGAAGCCGGAGCACATTATTATAAAAGCAGTCAATGATAAAATGGTTGAAATGCTCACAGCCAAAGAGATCGGAATGAGTTTTAAGGGGAATCCTTCTCTTGTTATGCTCGTAGGGCTTCAAGGCACCGGAAAGACGACTACTGCCGGGAAGGTGGCAAATCTTCTAAACAGACAAAGCAGAAGAACAATGCTTGTGCCGTGCGATGTTAAAAGACCCGCCGCATTTGAGCAGTTGAAACAGGTGGCTGAAAAATCCAATTCCGCATTTTTTGAAAAAATGTCCGATGACCCTATAGAGACTATCTCAAATGCAATAAAATCAGCTCAAGAAAATAATTACGACACATTGATTCTCGATACTGCGGGACGGCTTCATATTGACAATGAACTGATGGAAGAACTCTCATCAATAGAAAAAAAATTCAAGCCGGCAGAAATTCTTTATGTAGGGGATTCTCTTACCGGACAGGATGCGGTAAACAGCGCAAAAGGATTCAGTGAAAGATTGTCTCTTACAGGAATAATTCTGACAAAGATGGACGGAGACCAGAAGGGCGGAGCCGCTCTCTCAATAGTTAAAATAACGGGACAGCCGATAAAATATATCTGCACGGGAGAGCATCTTGATAAAATTGAAGAGTTTCATCCTGAAAGACTTGTATCAAGAATACTCGGAATGGGGGATATCGTATCTCTTGTAGAGCGCACTGAGGAGCTTGTTTCTAAGGAACAGGCTCTAAATCTTGAAAAGAAGCTTATGGAGGGTAGATTTGATTTTGAAGATTATCTTGAACAGATAAAGCAGGTAAAAAAAATGGGTCCTCTCTCTGAAATTCTAAAAATGATTCCCGGAGTCGGAGGAAAGATAAAGACAACAGGAATGGAAGAGGAGAATCTGAAGAAGGTTGAGGCGATAATCTCTTCAATGACAAGAAAAGAACGGAAGAATCCTCTTCTCTTGAATAACAGAAGCAGAGTGAGGCGCATTGCAATCGGGAGCGGAACAAGTGTTGCTATGGTCAAGTATGTCATATCTCAGCACAAAAATATGAAGAAGATGATGAATATGTTCAAAGGCGGCGGTTTTAACCCTAAGAATTTCAGATAAAAAAAGCCCCCTTTAAAGGGGGCTTTTTTATTTTACTCAATTTAAACTTTATTCACCGAGAATTAAAAATTCAATTCTCCTGTTTATAGCTCTTCCTTCTTTTGTTCCATTGTCTGCAATAGGCATTATCTCTCCGAATCCTTTTGCTATAACCCTGAGAGGGTCTATTCCGTGAGAGACAAGATAGTTTCTGACAGATTCCGCTCTTGCCTGAGATAAAGAGTGGTTTGATGCGTCAGACCCTACAGAATCAGTGTGACCCTGAACCTCTATCTTAACCTTAGGATTGTCAGTCAATAGTTTGACAGCTTCATCAAGAGTATAGAATGACTCAGGAAGAATTGTCGCCTTTCCGCTCTCAAAATAAATTCCTTTGAGTGTTATCTTTCCGCCCTTCTTGAGCATCTCAATATTGAGAATCAATGTCTTGTCAGCTTCAATTACAACAGGCATTGCGTATGACAAATAACCGTTATATACAGCGGCTATAGTGTATGTGCCCGGGTCTAAAGTTATTCTGTAAACTCCTGTTGAAGCGTCAGGAAGAATGTCAGGAATGTTTGTCTGAGGGAATGATATTGTTGCGAGCACAACATCTCCTGATGACTTATCCGAGACTTTTCCTGTTATAATACCTTTTTCAACTTTCTTCGGATTCAATGCAAAATCAACAATCTTCGTCTGCCCCTTCTCTATGATGACTCCCTTCTCCTGCCATTTGTATCCCTCTCTCTCAGCTCTTATTCTTATAGTGCCGGGATTGACAGTGACAGAATATATTCCTGATGAATCCGATATTATGCTTATTGATTCGCTGTATCCGGGGAATGTGACAATTGCTGACATTGGCACACCTGTTTCGCCGTTTATTATTTTTCCGGTTATTATTGTTTTTGTCTCTTCCTTCTTTATCACAGGTCCGTCTTTTTTGAAATCATAATAGTATGTAAGTCCGAAGTATGCCTTCCAGTCAGGAGCTCCGCCCCATCCGTCGCTGAGTAAAAATGTGTCAGACATTGAATTGTGAATAGGTTCAAGGTCTGGAAGGAATTTTGGTATTCTGTAATCAGCGCCGAGGTCAATGACAAGTCCGACCGGAGTGTCAAATCTGACTCCTCCGGAAATATAATAAACAAATCTTCCGTCATACATTCTCAAAGCATTGTATTTAAATCCGTATGCCTCTATGAAAGGCACGAATGATCCGAATCTTATTGAAAGGCCCGCCGCAAAATCAATAAAAGTGGGATTGTTTCCGGCAGGCATATTTACAAGTTTTGTATATCCGCCATTTAGATTGATGTTGAGAGGAACCTGAGACTGAGTGAGAAATGAGACCAATCCTTTAACTCCCCAATCAGCTCCGTTTGTTGTAAATCTGCGAAATATTCCTCCGTCATTCTTCATATAATCAATTGAAAAAGAAGATGAGCTGTCCATGCCGGGAGAGTATAAATCTCCTGTTGTGAATCTGTAGAATCCAAGTATTCCGAAGTCGGCATTCTTTGTAGCTCCGAATAATCCGCCTGTGGTGAGCTTCAAATTGAGCTCAGTATCTCCGAATCCGTAACTGGCATAATTGGTATTTGCATCTGCTCTGCCCTCTTCTTCAGGCGTATCAATTGCGTCAATAAGGCCTTCTGAAACGACACTCACTTCAAGCCAGTTTGTGAATGAATACCCGAGGCCGAACTGAACTCCTCCTGCGGCATAAGTGTCCCAGCTGTATGCAGTATCTCCTGTTATTGAGGAGATGTAATCTGTCTGAAAATCTCTTGAAAAACCGTTTATATGAAATCCCAATTGAAGTCTCTGCTCTCTGATAATTGCGCCTATGGAATGAAGCATTCCGGAAGTTGTGTAGAGCGATGGCGCAGAGAACAAATTCAAAATTAAAAATAATGTGCATGCAAAAAGAATCAATTTTTTCATAAAACCTCCTGTTGTTCTTTTTATATAAATATTACAATATAATTAAGTTATGTCAACAAGAAAATAAAAATAAAGATTTCGGTTGAAAAAAACCTTCTTATGTCTTATTATATTCAAAAATGGAAAATTACTTTTTAAATTTAAGTGACACAATCTCAATATTTCATCTTAATATCCTTCTTCTGATAGGATTCTCTTTGATCGGAGGAACTCTCGGAGGAAGAATATTCCAAAAGCTTAAAATTCCTCAGGTTGTGGGTTATATAACAATCGGAATAATCATAGGCACGAGCGGAGTGAAGATTCTTGATGTGGAGACTGTGAAGGCGTTTGAACCATTCAATTATTTTGCCCTCGGCATGATAGGATTCATGATAGGCGGAGAATTGAAAATGGATGTTCTTTCAAAATTCGGGAAGCAGTTTCTTATAATTCTTTTTGCAGAGGGTCTCGCCGCATTTGTTGTGGTCACTCTTCTCATTGGCTTCATAGGCATGATATTCATTCATGATGCAAAACTCGTGTGGTCTCTTGCAATACTTCTCGGAGCGATATCCTCAGCCACAGCTCCTGCGGCAACTACAGATGTTCTTTGGGAATACAAGGCAAAGGGCCCTCTCACAAGGACTGTTCTCGGCATAGTGGCATTGGATGACGGACTTGCTCTTCTTTTATTTGCAATAGCATCGTCGGTTGCGGCTTCTCTTATGGGAGACTCTCTCAACATACTTGAATCAATATTTACTCCGATTTATGAAATAGTCGGTTCGCTTATGCTCGGATTTCTCCTCGGATTTTTTATGGGCAAAATACTTAAAAGATACAATGAGGATGATAAAATTCTTGTCTTCTCAATAGGCATTGTTCTGACTGGGCTCGGACTTGCGGCATTGATGTCTCTCAATATTCTTCTTGCGGCAATGACAATGGGAGTGACAGTGGTTAATCTATCTCCATACAGAAGCAAAGAGCTTTTTAAGCTGATTCAAAATTTCACTCCTCCGATATATATATTGTTTTTTGTGCTTGTCGGAGCCAAACTGAATGTGCAGGGAATGTCTCTTTCCGTTATATTCCTTTTAGCCGCATATCTTACAGGCAGAACATTGGGAAAAATGTACGGCGCGTCTTTCGGTGCAAAACTCTCCGGAGCGCCTGCTACGGTTATTAAAAACCTGCCTCTCTGCCTCTTCAGTCAGGCCGGAGTTGCAATAGGGCTCTCAATAATAGCAGGCCAGAAATTTCAGTCTGAAATTGGAAACATGATTGTGATAATCATAACTGCATCAACCTTTGTTGTTCAGCTTATAGGTCCGTATTATGTCAAAATGGGCATCACAAGAGCCGGAGAAGTGGGATTGAATATAACTGAAGAGGATCTGATAAAAAAATGCAAAGCATCGGACATTATGGCGAAGAATGTTCCTATAATTAAATATAACTTTTCAATAAAAAGGATTATTAAAATTTTTACGGAGAATGAGAATCTTTATTACCCTGTCGTAAATGAAGCCAACAAGCTTATAGGGATAGTGACTGTGGATAATATCAGACAGACAATTCTTTATACTGAAGCGAGCGACCTTCTGCTCGCCCATGACCTTATGGAGAGAGTCATTGCCACGGTTAACGAAGAGACTCCTTTAACTGAAGTGAAAGAGCTTATTGACAGACTGAAGATAGATTATCTGCCTGTAATCACTTCTGAAAAGGAGATTGTCGGGTTCATTGAAGTGAAGAATATTCAGAAGCTTATTTCCCAAAAAATCGCAGAAATCGAGAAAAAAGCTGTTGACCTCCAAAACTCATAGAATAAGTGAAAGTCCCTGAAAATATTATTATTGGCTGAAATCGGAAGAGAGCGCATATTGACTTTACAATAAAAGAGGGATATACTTAAACCACTTAAAGATAATTTTGTGTTCCGAAAAATAAAGCATTTTTATTTTTAGGATTTGGAAATTTTCGGAAATATAATTCTTTACAAGGAGAATTTATGATTTCGGCGCAGATGAAAGAATTCAAAATCGGCGACCTTACGATAAAACTGCCGATAATACAGGGCGGAATGGGAGTGGGAATCTCTCTCTCAAGACTTGCTTCAGCTGTTGCAAATGAAGGCGGAGTCGGAGTAATAGCAACTGCGGGAATAGGAATGCTTGAACCTGACTTTAAGGAGAATTATCTGGAAGCAAACAAGAGAGCATTGAAGAAGGAAATTAAGAAAGCGAGAGAGTTCTCAAAAGGAGTCATCGGAGTCAATATAATGGTTGCTCTGTCGAATTATGCGGATTTGGTAAAGACTTCAATTCAGGAAGAGGTTGATATAATATTTTCCGGAGCCGGCCTTCCTTTGAATCTGCCGGAATTTTTAAAACCCAACGGAAGCAGTAAAACAAAGCTTGTTCCTATCGTATCATCAGGAAGGGCTGCTGAGTATATTTCAAAAAAGTGGATTGAAACATATAATTATCCTCCTGACGCATTTGTGGTTGAAGGCCCTCTTGCAGGCGGACATCTCGGATTTAAGAGGGAAAATATCGACAATCCGGCATTCGCACTTGAAAATATAATGGTCGATGTGTTAAAAGTTGCAAAACAGCTTGAAGAAAAATTCAAAAAGAATGTTCCTGTTATTGTCGGTGGAGGAATATTCACAGGTATGGATATAAAGAAGTTTTTACAGCTGGGAGCATCTGCAGTTCAGATGGCTACAAGATTTGTAACTACAAAAGAATGTGATGCTGATGATAAATTCAAGCAGACTTACATAGATGCAAAGAAGGAAGACATTGTAATAATAAAGAGTCCTGTCGGGCTTCCGGGAAGGGCTATAAACAACAAGTTCATTGAAGACACTAACAACGGAGAGAAAAAGCCCTTTACTTGTCCTTATCACTGTATAGTCACCTGCGATTACAAGCAGTCTCCTTATTGCATAGCTTTGGCTCTTCTCAATGCTTTCAAAGGAAATTTCAAAAATGGTTTTGCATTTGCAGGGTCGAATGCAGGAAGAGTGAAAGAGATCGTGTCAGTGAAGGATTTGATTCAGACGATAAAGAAAGAATTTGAATCGTAATAGTATATTGTATTGTATAGGGAGGGTTTAGAACCCTCCCCTACATATATTCAGTTCTGTATTTTAACCACCGCACTCTTGTATTTTTACTCCGCATTTTAACCATAAACTATCAA
>DCUY01000116.1 GCA_002327905.1 Caldifarciminota bacterium UBA2202
CACTTCATACAACACCAACGGATGTTGCGCACTGGAGTGTGAGGAGTATGGCGAAAGCGCAGGGAGTGAGCAAAGACATGGTACAGAGGATATGGAAGCAGTATAATCTTAAGCCACACCTGATAAATACATTCAAGTTAAGCAGGGGCAAGGCGTTCAGAGAAAAGTTCTATGACATTGTTGGGTTATACATGAACCCACCGGACAAGGCAATCGTATTGTGCGTAGATGAGAAGAGCCGGATGCAAGCATTAGAGAGAAGTCAGTTGATACTTCCGCTTCGTCCGGGTATTCCTTCAAGACAAACGCATGACTATGTCAGACACGGCACAACAACCTTGTTTGCCGCATTAAATATGCTTGATGGGAATGTGATAGGAGATTGTATGCCGAAGTTCAGGCATCAGGAGTTCATAAGGTTTTTGCAGATAATCAATGTCAAGACTCCACCTGAACTTGACCTGCATCTTATTGTAGATAATTACGCAACCCATAAACATAAGAGTGTAATAAAATGGCTGGAGCGTCATCCTCGTTTTCACCTGCACTTAACTCCAACATCAAGTTCATGGCTGAATCTCGTAGAACGATGGTTCTCTGAAATAACCTGCAAAATAATACGCAGAGGATCATTTGAAAATATTAAAGAGCTTGTTAATGTTATCAATCAATATATAGATAATCACAATCAAAATCCCAAAGTTTTTGTCTGGACAGCCTCAGCCGAAAGCATTCTTAATAAAATTTCAAATGTCAAGAATTGTTACATTCCACACTAGATTTCCGTCAAATGGATAAATAACCATAAAATGTTATCTTACACGATATTTGCATGAGTGTAAAATTTGCAGTCAAGTCTATTTGCGAATCGCAAATCGCAAATAGACTTGACAAAGGCAAAAAAAAGTATATAATGCTAAATATGAAACCGCAAGATGTTGTGATCATAATTAAAATAATTTCATTTATGGAAAAAAAATGGAGAATGATTGATGTTGCCTATCAGATTAAACTGAGTTCTTCGGAAGTGAATGAAGGTATAAAAAGGCTTAAACAATCAAACTTAATTTACGGAGAGAATAAAGTAAACTTTATAAATTTACAGGAATTTCTTTTTCATGGACTTAAATATTGTTTTCCTGTAAAAATAGAGGAAAATAGCAGAGGTATTGCAACAGCTCATTCAAGTAGATTCATGAAAGGTTATATAGATTCATATTCCGATTCAAATTATGTCTGGCCTTACGAGTATGGGGAATCTTATGGATTAAGCGTAAAGCCTTTATATAAGACTGTTCCACAATTTATTGAGAATGATGAGTTCATGTATAAAACTTTAGCATATATAGATGTTTTGCGGTTAGGGCGTGTGAGAGAGGTGGAGTATGCGCAAAAACAACTTGAAAAAATTTTGAAGTCCGAATGAATCCAGATAATATTCACGAAATTCTCGAAATTGTAAAAGCTCTAAGAAAGACAAATAGGCGTTTTTGGATTGTGGGAGGTGCAATTACTTTTTTGTATGTTGAAGAGGAATATGCATCGAAAATTAGACCCACCAAAGACATTGACTGTATCGTTGAAGTGCTTAATTATACGTCTTTTGCAGGGTTAGAATCAGATCTTAGAAATATAGATTTCGAACATGATGCGGAATCTGATATTATCTGCAGATGGAAATTCAAAGGAATAACGGTAGATGTAATTCCTTCCGAATCGGGAAATATTTTAGGTTTTACTAATTCCTGGTACAAAGATGGAATGGAAAATTCAATTAAAAAACAGATAGAAGATATAGAAATAAGTTATTTTCCTCTTTGCTACTTTTTAGCCTCCAAGATAGAGGCATTTAATAGCAGAGGAAAAGGGGATTATTATGGGAGTGAAGACTTTGAGGATATTGTCTTTTTGCTGGATGGAGTTAAGAATCTCAAAGAATTTTATACTTTTCCGCCAAAAGTGATTATCTATCTTAAAACTCAATTTGCTTTAATGCTGAATGATAAGAATTTTGAATCCGCGCTTTATGGTCATCTTGATCAATCACCCGTAAGGGACGGAAGAGCAGAGAGAATCATTGGTTTCTTAAAAGAATTTACCTTAAATAAATTTGATTAATCCTATATTATATTCAATAATATACTAAACAGAATAACTTTTTACGATTGCGGACTGTCCGCCTTACAATAATCACCACAAAAAATGATAGCTTTCTTATATAATTACAAAAAAAATCATGTGTCGCTTAAAAGTATTGACAAAACCTATCGTCCCTGAAATCACTTGACAAAATACAATTAATTGTATATATTAATACAAGGAGATGTATATAAAAATACAAAATGATAAATGAGAACGAATTATTCAATGAGCTTTCAGTTTGGAATTCTCTCTTGAGGAGAAAGATTAATCTTATAGCATGCGGCGGAACGGCTATGACTCTTCTTAACCTTAAACCTTCAACAAAGGATATAGATCTCATAATTCCAAATGAAGAAGATCATTCCTATATTGTTAGGATTTTAATTGAAGCAGGGTATAAAAAAGAAATAATAACACATGGCATAAGACTTAAATCAGTGACCGAGTTTGAATATGATTTATTTAGAGGCAACAATGTGTACACCGCCGGTTTATTGGAGAGTCCTTTGGATGAGGGTAACAACCTGACGATAAGGGAATGGAGCTATATATATCTGGGGTGTCTTAATTACTATGATTTGATGATAACAAAACTATTTAGAGGTACAGCTACGGATTTTGGAGACATGTCTGTTTTATGGCAAAAAATCTATAAAAATATGGATTTTGTAAAATTAAAAAAGCGATACGAAGAGCATGCGAGGTATGATGTCAGTGAAGAAAAGGTGCATTAGAAATTTTAAAGTTTTCGAAAAAGAAATAAAGGAGCATGGATTATTATGAAGAATAAAGAATTGATGGAAAAACTAAACGCATACGGCTATTCGTTATTGATGCCTGATGACAGAGAAGAAACAGCTAATGTGCTGAATGAAATATCCGCATCGCGAGAGCAAAGAATCTTGGAGGGATTTCCAGTTGTGTTGCTCAATATGATAAAAAAAGAAAAATTTTCATGTCAAGATTACAATAAACTGAATAAACTTTCAAAAGAGTTGTTTATAGTATCTCTCATCTGTTTTGAAATGAACTCTGAAAAGACATTAAGTCAAAAATTTAAAAATGAGTGTAATATAAATTCTCTCAAGATGAAAGTGTACGGTGATTTAATGAAAAAAAGGCGGAATTTAAAAGTTGGAGGCGAAACAATAAGCTCCGAGCGTGTGTTAAATACATTTCAAAAGTATAATTCAGAATCGGAAAAAAACGAAGGTTTTAAAAAGATAGAATTAAAAGAGAACTTGAATTTTAATAAATCATTGAATAGACTTTTCCCGCCCAAACAGAAGGAGATAATCTTCAAGCGGTTAGATGGAGATGTTTTGACGCAGACTGAAAAAGAGTATTATTCAAGAGTTGTCAAGAAAAGAATAGAGGCGATTTTGAATGAGGACCTTCAAAGATTTCTAAAACAGTTATGAATTAGTTGTTTCAGTTGGTGTATTCATCATACGGAGCACCTCTTATCGCTGTTCTACTGTGAAGAATCTATCATCTTCCAGCACATCAACTTACTCGCTTCCCATATTTGTGCAACTTGCCTGTTGACAAAATAGCTTTTTGGTTTAATAATTACGAAAACAAAGGGAGATTTTATGCCGGATGATCCGAGACTGATAGAACCGATAATGATGGAGAGGATTCTGTATGTCTTTGAAAAGGTTTATGGCAAAAACTACATTCCTGGAGGAATAGAGGAATCTGATGAGGATTTCGAAAAGAATCTTCTTGACTATGTTCCAAAAAACAATATAGAGAGATCTCAATTGATGGTCTATGAGGCGTATGCAGTGGATGACAATGATGCAAAGAGAAAGATTGCAATAAAAGCCCTTGAAGTTGATCCTTTCTGCTGCGATGCATACACTCTTCTCGGTTTTGCCGAGGTGGATGACGGCTTAAAGGCGCTGGGGTATTTCAAAATGGGGGAATCATTATTCAGGCAGAGACATACGGAAGAATATTTCAAAGAAAATGAAGGCGAATTTATGAATTGCTCCGAGACAAGGCCATACATGAGAAATCTCTACTACACGATTCTTATAGAGGAGACGCTCGGGCTTTACGAAGATGCGATAAAAACCGGAATTTTAATGCTGAAATTGAACAAAGAAGACAGCATGAGGATAGAGAGCCGAATGGTCATGCTTTATGCCGCAAAGGACAAGATGACAGAACTGAAAGATTTTCTTAATAAGATTCCTACCGAGCGTTTGAACGAACATGAAATTAATTTCGGGATGAGCTACTGCTATTTTCATTATCACAATGTTCCTGAGGTGGCGTTTAAGTATGCCGAACTGCTGTTCCGCTCAAATTCCTACATAAATAAATTCTTTATGGGAAAATACATGCCCAAAAGAGAAAAAATAGGTGAAATTCCTTCAGATGAAGAAGAGTCAGCGAAAGAGTTCATTAGCATGTTTTCGCGTGTTTTCAGCGAAAATCCGGTGAAGACGAGTGCTTGGATAACATCTATAAGAGAATTTTATGCCCTTGCTGAAAAACATAAAGCAAAAGAGTCAAAACAGAAAGATAAAAGAAAAAAGCAGATGGTAAAACAGAGCAAGAAAAAGAACAGAAAGAGATAAGAAACAAAAAAGAAACACCCAAAGAAATAAATAACCATAAAACTTAAAATGACTTGAAGAAACGAATATATAGATTATGCGATTCGCGATATGCGAAAAGAACTTGACTTGCAGACTGTAATCCGTCATGCTTAACTACGTCTCGGTTATTTCTATTGTGAAGCATCTATCAATTATAACACAATCATTCTGAAGTCTGCATTAGTTACCTCTATCCTGAAGAATCTATCAAAGAAATGGTGCTTTTTGGAACCACCTTCCATAAAAAATATCTTGATTTATTTTTAATATACTATATAATTAATTTATGGGTACAATTCATAAAATCATTTTTGGAAATAGTATGAAAATGGCAGAAATTAAAGATTCTTCAATTAATTTAATAGTTACATCTCCTCCGTATTTCAATGCCCCCTTTGATTACAAAGACTTGTTTAAAAACTATGATCAATATTTAGGAGTAATTAGAAACATGGCTCGCGAATCTTTTAGAGTTCTTCAAGATGGTAGAATATTCGCTTTAAATATAGACGACATGCTTGTAAAAGGAAAAAAATATCCCATAACAGCTGATGCGATAACAATATTTCTTGAAGAAGGATTTAAATATAGAGATAGAATTATCTGGAAAAAACCTGAAGGATATTTAAGAATAAGTAGAAGAAGTGGTGTAATCCTTCAAAATCCCTATCCTATGTATTTCTATCCAGACAATCTACTTGAAAGTATAATCATTTTTCAAAAAGGTGAATTCAACTATAAAAGCATCTCCCAAAGCGTCAGAGAAGAATCCAAAGTGGACACAACAGAAATTCAAAAGAATAAATGGTTTATGACAATATGGAACATGACAAATGTTCTTCCCGGTTCAGATTTGGAAAAAAATATTGCTGCATATCCCGAAGAACTTCCATATAGAATTATTAAACTATTTTCTTATGTTGGAGAAACAGTCCTTGATCCATTCTTAGGAAGCGGAACCACAATGAAAATAGCCAGACGATTAAATAGAAATTCTATTGGAATAGAAATAATTAAAGACTTAGAACCAACTATAAGAAAAAAAATTGGTTTTGATAATGTTTTATCACTTGATGATGACAAATTAGAAATAATTTATAGAAAGTCTGGAGATAAATATGGATTTGTCAGCAAAGATAGAAGCGATAAAATACACACCAACATTGTGTCGGACTCTGGCAAAGTTCGATATAAACGAGTTAGAAAAAGCAATAAGAAGTAGTGGATCATTCTTATTAAATATTAATAAGAATGATATAGCTTTGAGTTGGAGGGTATCTCCTAAAAGAACAAGATCATACCCATATGCTAGAATTTACGATACTCTTGGTTTCGCCGGAAAAAAGATAACAATAATCCCATTTATGAAAGACGAGGGAAAGGATGGAGATAGAGATTTTATACAATGGGATACAATATCTTTAATGAGTTTGTTGGGGATTTATGTAATAATTGCTTATTATAAAAATGCTTCTAAAAATGAGCAATATGATAATAAAATAACTGCACAGCAATTTGACTATACTTATATAAAATGTAAGGTAATTGAAATATTGTCTTTTCAATCAGATTCTCTTCATTGGAACATTCAGCAAATTGCAAAAATTGATGAGCCAGCATCTCTGGCAATTTCCAATTATATGGAATTATCTTACTTATTGAAAGTATCGATGCATTCATATGACTTAGCAAAAAAACGAATAGATAAAATTAAAGCCGACAAATCCAAATTTATGCTTTTTTCGAGAATTCTAGCCGAAAAAGCACAAAAAAGAGAAGCTACAACTATTCAACCGAAAGAGAATATTGGAAAAACAAAGGGAACCATAACGATAAATAATTACCTTGGAGGATTTTATTTTTTCACTTCAGATGAGATTCGTAAAGAGAAAGACATTATATATTTAGTAGAGTGTAAACACTCAATTAGAGGATCACTTCCCGCATTAGAGGATATAAAAGATGGACTGTTAAAAATGGTATTATTTTCAAATATTAAATATATAATTTTTAGAAACAAGAGCTATAAATCTACGGCAGTTTTACACCTTTCTTCTCTTTTAGAAAATAAAAAGGAAAGTAGTAAAGATTTGATAAAACAAATAAAAGCAGAGGCGAATATTAATGATTTCATTTTTGAGTGTGAATGATCTGATTGGACTGATATTAAATATTAAAGAAATATCTACATCTTCCGATGTGGAAACGGTGCTTCTTTGAAAGAGTGAATAAGACGCTGTGAACCATAAGCCCTGTGCAAAGCAAAAAAGAGTTAATAGTTTATACTTGATGGTTGAGAGTGGATAGACGGAAAGATGGCATGGCCTGTATTCGTTCCGAGAAGTGTTGACAGTATG
>DCUY01000083.1 GCA_002327905.1 Caldifarciminota bacterium UBA2202
TTATAGTTGATAGTTTATGGTTAAATGCGTTCTTTACAAGATTGACAGCAAGAAGTATTGCTGCTGTAGAAATGAGCCATGATCCGCTTGGAATTAATCCGGCCGGAAGAAGCCACAATACCCCTGACATAATTAAAAACAAACCCCACCCGAGTCCGTTAACGCGGTTTTTTATCTCTCTCTTTTCATTATTCACAACCAACTCCTTTTTTCTTCATTATAACTACTAATACGGAATAATCAATAGAAAATTACCTAAGTTATGCATGATGATTCATTAATTCTCTATACATACCTGTTGACTCAAAATAATAAATCATTATAAATGTATCAATGAATAAAGACAGGCGGATGATTTATGTGTACGGACTTATTCCGGCAATAATTTGGGGAGTGTCATTCATTGCCACCAAGCAAGCAGTCGCCCAAATTGCGCCTTCCACACTCGGGTTTATCAGATTCGTAATTGCGTATGCTGTTTTGGAGATAGTCATGCTCTTTAGAAAAGAGAAGGAGAAGATATCCGCGAGAGACAGATTGGTTTTGATTCTGATGGGATTTTTCGGAGTGACACTGTATTTTGTGGGGGAAAATTTCGGACTTCAGTATACATCCTCTTCAAACGGCTCATTGATTGTCTCTACTATTCCGATATTCACTCTTATAGCAGAGAGAATCATTTACAGAAAAAAGCCCTCTCTGATGATTTCATTTGGAGTCTTGTTGAGTTTTATAGGGATATATATACTTATATTCGGATTCTCGGCAATGAAAGAGGTTAATGTAAAGGGTGACCTCGTTATGTTCGTGCCGGTCTTCTCATGGGTCATATTCACATATATTTCCAAAATGAAGAAGACAAATCTAAGCACGCTTCTTGTCACAAAAGAGATGACTTTTTATGGAGCAATAGCATTTCTTCCTTTTATGCTCTTTGAAATGAAGCGTGGCGTGTGCATATTCAGACTATCGACAGTCACATGGGTCTCTGTCTTATATCTCGCCGTAGTGTGCTCCTCTCTTGCTTATGTATTATGGAACAAGGCATTAAAAGAGTATGATGAAAAAGTAGTAAATAGTTTTATATATTTAATTCCTGTATTTACTATTATATCGGAATTAATAATTTCGCGAAATATGCCGAAAATTTCAATGATACTCTCCTCTGTTCTCATTATTAGCGGATTATTTCTGACCCACAGATATTCGAAGTGACAGAAATGTCATTTTTTTGACAGTTTTGTAATGAGTGCGGTTATTTCAAGTTTTTAAGTTGCGGTAAAAAAGGATGTTATCATTTGGCACATGGGTTGCTTTGATATCTCACAACCAAACAAGGAGGCACGATGAAAAAAATATTTGCAATTCTTCTAACAGCGGCTCTCATACTGACAAGCGTATTTGTCTTTGCCGAAGAGAACAAAGAGGCGAATCTTGAAAATCAGGAGGAGCTGAATCAGGCAAAAGAGAATAATGCAGGTGAGACCCAGAATCAGGAGAAAAACCAGAACAAAGAGCAGAACAGAATTAAGAATCAGGAGCAGAATTTTGTCGATGAAGACGGAGATGGAATCTGCGACAATGCAAAGGACGGAGACGGTAGCAAGAACATGTACCAGAACCGCAATGAGAATCAGACAAGAAATCAGAACAAGAACCAGAACAACACAAATGGAAAGACACAGAGAAAGAACAATGATGGAAAAGGCAAGAAATAGCACTCACACTCCCTTTTTTAATATAAC
Organism: Caldifarciminota bacterium UBA2202; assembly: GCA_002327905.1. Taxonomy (GTDB): domain Bacteria; phylum Hydrothermota; class 32-111; order 32-111; family 32-111; genus UBA2202. The sequence continues at coordinate 1,746 of DCUY01000083.1, forward strand.
TCATACCTTGAGGGGACAATGGTCCCCTCTCGGTGTTTTATTAATTTTACTCTTTGCATTAAATATATCATCAAATGGAAAGAGCACTGACGGAACATTATTTTTGGGATATAAGGATGATGACAGGAACGGAGTGAATGATATTTATGTCGATTCTGACGGAGACGGGGTAAATGACATAGACAAAACAGCAGTCTGCGAGAATATGAAATTTGAAGATGCCGACAATGACGGGGTCAATGATATATTTGTCGATATGGACGGAGACGGAGTCAATGATATTTATCTCCTTTCAAAGAATCTGCCTGTGATTGACAATAACAAGGACGGAATAAATGACATAACCGGAATGAAATACAAAAAGGGATTCTACAATGGATCTCTGACAGGATTTGCAATTGAGGAGAGGGGGATTTGGCTTGATGATTTTAAGGATGATGACAATGATCTAACAGACGATGAAATTAAAAATGAATTTTCAATAAATAGAATGGATTCTTTCATAGATGAAGACGGAGACGGGATTTGCGATAACAGAGAGAATAAAATGAATATGAGAAGTTATCACACAATATTCAGAAAAGAGAATAAAAAAGGGAGAAATAAGTGAAAAGATTTTTAATTCTAACAGTAGTTGTATTCATGTCATTTTTGATTCATGCATCAATGTTAGATGTATCTCTTACCGACAATGTTTACAATTCAGCGTCAAAGGAGTATGACCTTCAATTGAATGCAGGCTACAATGGCAGATTGAATACAGACAAGTTCGATATATTCTTAAACTTCGGTCTGTTCACTCCGTTTATCAATAACTATATGATGAGTCTTCCGTCGGATATTTCATTTCAGTTTGTACCGATTGACAAGTTGAATAGAACTTTCATGCTTGGAGCTTACTCTTTTGAGACATTCTATCCGTTTGAAGAATACAGGGAGAATAATATACTTGCTCCCGGCCTCTTTTTCGATCACAAGGAATATGTCAATGACTATCTGATAGTAAGAAATTCATTGGACGGAAGAACGGAGAGATATCTATTTTTAAATGATTTTTCGAATTCCAAAATAGAGGCATCGACAAAGTGGATGGTCGGTCTGCCAATCGGAATGTCCGTGCATTTAAACGGATTTTTCGGATACAAATTGAATAGTGACAACAGCAATGTGAAAAAGTGGTCAATTTCACCTCTTGTAAGTTTGAATCTTTTTGACAATATCGGATTGTCACTCTCAGGATTATACTCTCAGTCTATCGGAGAGACTCTTGATTACTATATTGACGACACATTTATTGATGAATATTTTTACAGTGAGGGGCAGTTGAAAGGCAAGGCAACCATTCTTACAGGCAAAGATAGCAGAATTGTATTTTCCTGTATATATTCTGTGCGGGACTATCTGCCTCTTCTTTATACTGCAGACACTGACGGTTTCACAGCAGGCGCGGTTGAAAGCAGAGAGGACAGTATATTGACTGTTGAAATCACCGTAAAAGTGAAAAAAGAGGGATTATCACCTTATTTGAGTTATATTTATGAAAGGCGGGTGTCGACAAATGCGCAATATTCTTATAACAGCAACAGTCTTACTCTCGGTATTGAATTTTAGCTGTTCTCTGAACAATTCCAACTATGAGTATGTGAGAATTAAAACTGACTCTCTGGAACTGTATCTTGAGAGCGAGACTAAAAACTACTATGATGATAGCGGATACTATGTGATGCACGCAGAGGATTCTCAAAAAAACTTTACAGTTGATTTGATAATACCAATAGATGACTACCTTAATGTTATATATATTCCTTATGATAATTTTACAGAAGTAAGATTTTTTGATAATTCATCGAAAACAACTTATTCTGCTTCAAACTCAATGGGAAGAGGGGAGATAAGAATTGAATCCCGTCCTGATTCGAATTTCAATCAATTGTCAGGGTCATTCTCAGGCACTCTTCTTAATGTCAGCGACGAAACTGACAGCATTGTCATTTCTGAAGGATATTTTGTTTTTCTTTTTTAATTAAGAGGGATTTTTACTGTAAAGACGCTTCCTTTATTTATTATTGAAGTGACCTCTATTTTTCCATTGTATTTTTGAAGCAGTTTCATTACCGAGAAGAGTCCTATCCCAGTTCCTATCGGGCGTTCGTCTTTTGAGGATGGAGCAGTTGATTTTGTAGTGAAATACATTTCAAAGATTCTCTCCTTGGTTTTTTCCGACATACCACAGCCTGTATCTTCAACCTGAATATGAATGTTATGATTGAAATATTGGGTCCTAACGGATAATTGCTTCACGGGAGAATCTGTCATTGAGTCAATCGCATTGTCTATGATGTTTAAAAATATCATCTTAAAATCATTATAGACTCCCTTTATTTCAGGTATTGTCTCATCAAAATCCTGATTGTATTTTATCCCCTTGTTAGTCATCATCTGCCTTAAAAACTCGAGTTCGCTTAAAATAAGATTATTAATGCTGAAAAGAGATTCCTCTTCCGAATTGTCGGAGCGGTATTTTACAAGAATGGATTTAAGCTGGTCAATTACGAAATTCAGATTCTTCATTACAATATCAAGCTTAAAATCGGACAGAAGCTCAGGCTTTTTTGATAGAAGGACTTGCAGATAACCCTTCACATTGGTGAGAGGATTATTGATATTATGAACAATCGACTCGCTCAGCCTCTCCATTGTTATCATTCTGTTAAGTTTCAACAATTCTATCTCTTTCTTTTTTACTTCCTCAAGCTTTACTATGTTGGCAACTGCGTTTATGTAAAAAATTATAAAGACTGCAATAAGAATTGTTGCAAGGGATAGAAGAACAACAAACATTATCGTCGTGTCATTTATCTGTTTGAAAATTTCTGATTTTAGACGGAAGAACACGAGAGTAAATTTGTGCCTTTGAGAGGAAGACGACGATTTGTAATTAACAAGATAGTTTTTTGTCTCAAAAAATCCATATGATGAATTTACAGGCATTCTCTTTTCCATGCCGGACATGACTTCGACCGGAAGAGAATGATTCACATTAAATCCGTATAGAGCTATTGTCTGAGAGATTGATTTCATGAATGGAAGATTTTTTGATATGCAGTGTTCAGGAATAAGATGTAGGGTGTCATTGCTTTTGGCTATGATAAAGGAATCAGAGACAAGTATGTCAGTATAATTCTGCAGAATAAAGGAATCTGCTTTATCTTTCACAACAAGATTATACAATTGGGCTTCGGTCAAAATTTTGTGTGAAGTGTCGCCGTGCACTTCAAAATACAGAAGATTGTGCAATGCTTTATCCGTGAGACTCACAAAATTGTTCAGCAGAAGGTCTGACTTTGAATAATTGTCGATTTTTGCCTCTGAATGCATATTTAAATACAGTATCAGCCCGAAGATTGAGAACATTAAGATAAAAAGAATGCCTGCGAATATAATGTAAAAGCTATCTTTCATAAAAAGACTCTTGCCAGCCTCTTCTTATATATTACAATAAAAACCAAAAACAAAAAAAACATATAAAAGAAAATCGAAAATGGAAGAAGCTCCTTCTTTCTTAAAGCAAACGGAAGTCCGTAAAGAACAGGATAAAGAACAAGAATGAAGAGCAAAACAAAAGATGTTATGAAATACTCTTTTGGTTGTTTAGTCACATACATTTTCAAGGTCTTGATGAAAATCGAAACTATGGAATAAATCGCCACAAGGGCCATTGATATCTGCGAAAAACGGAGGTATAGCATTAAGTGAGAGTAATCGCTCTCAAACAATGTATAAGTCCATTTGAAATATGATGCAATCCATAAAAGAGACGAGAGTATTACGAAGGAGGAAAGAATCCGCAGAGGCCATTTGACGGAAAACTCATAAAGATAATAATGAGAAAACTGCAAAATGGAAAATGAAAGAACAGTTGTAATTACCATCATTGAAGAATAAAGTATTCTGTGGGAAAAAGGCACATTGAACATTGACATCAGAAGAGAAAGGCAGAGAAAGAACAGATACAGATAAATTTTCGTTTTTGTATGGGCAAAAGAATTGAAAAAAAACATGGTAAAAATCGAATATATCAATCCGAATATGAGATACAGCATAAGTTTAGGCAATGAAAATCTTCTCTCCGCAACAGCCGAGAATGAAACAATGCTGTCGTCCCTCTCAATCGTATAATGCAGAGTGTCTCCGGGGGTTGTTCTGTCAAATACGAGGTTATGAAGCACATGCCGATTTAAAATTTTCTCTTCATTGACATAAAGTATTTTATCTCCAATATGCATGCCGGCACGGTATACATTGCTTGAAGGATTCACATAATCGACTATAAGGTTATTATTGCTGTATTTATAAACAGCCTTGTCATTTGAAATCTGAGAAGATTTGTAAGACGCATAAAATAAAAGAGCAAAAGAAATAACTAAAACCACGAATGAAATGAAGTTTTTCATTTAGTCACCACTCCTTGCAATTTTATAAAAAAAGTTATTAAATACGATTGTTACAAAAAGAGGAATTATTGAAAAAGAAATAGACATCCAGACAGGAAGTATTTCAGTCTTCCCGAGAGCAACCGGAATCGCGTAAAGTATTATGAACGGAAAGTATCCGAGAATAAGAACGGAAGATATATAGAAAATGTATATTTTGTCTGATTCGCGGATATTTGCATATATTGATCGTATTATCTCTTCAATTCCATAGATTATCATAATTGATAAGAGTATTTGAATTATTTTTACTGCGCTTACGAGGATTGTCAAGGATTCCTGCGAAAGAGACAATGCAAAGCGAACATAATAAAATCCCCAGATAAGAATTATAATAAAAGAGAAGATGGCAGGTAATAGCATAATCATTTTATTTTTATCTCTTTTAAGAGATTGGGAAAAATATATAATGATTGCAGGTGCAAAAGATGAAATTATTATCAAAATCAGATAAAGCGGAATATTATTGAAAGAGATCATAGAATATATATTGATTACAGTCACCAACTGGTAAAAAATATATACAAGAAGCGATGAGTGAAATTCGGCCTGAAAAGTGACATAAAAAATTAAAGAAGAAAAAATAAAAATAAAAGTGAGGAGTGTCAGAAAAAAAATAAAATTTCTTGAATAATAAAATTCCATTTTCAAAGGGAGATGCAAAATAACATCATTTCTCTTAATTTTGTAAATAGCGATTCTTCCGGCTCCGATTTTCTCGACTATGTTTCCTCTGAATTCATTTAGTGATTTGAAGGTTTTATCATTAACTGAAATAATGGTGTCTCCTATCTGAATTCCAGCTCTATATCCCGGCGATTCTAATGGAACATAGGAGACTATTATTTTGTTTTGAACCTGTTCGCACTCTATTTTGTCGCTTGACATGCCTGACATATTCACAAGACCTATTATGGATAGAATTATTGTAGGCAGTGAAATCAGTATTAAGTAAAGATTTGATCTTCTTTTCATCAATGCTAAATCTTTATTTCAAGATTTTCTCTTGCAGCTGAAAGCCTCAACTTTGTGTGTTTGGCGGATTTTTCCGCTATAATTTCTTTGAGTATTAAGTCGCTTCTCATTGGATCATGGTGGGTGAAAATAGCATGATTGATTCCGGCATCTTCAGCTAAAGCAATTACCTCATCAAAAGTGGAATGGCCCCATCCTCGTTTTGTCTTAAGCTCGACATCAGTATATTGAGAGTCGTGAATGAAAATCACGGAGCCCTTTACGAATTTGATGAAAGATTTTCTGTCAGTTGCGGGAGCCGTAGCTGACAGTTCATTGTCAGTCATAAATACAATTTTTTTATCATTACATGTGAATCTCATGCCGACGCATCCGGAAGGATGATTGTTTTCTATTGTCTCGACAAGAATATCATCAATGCAGAATTGCGGCATGATTTTACGATGATTGATTTTCGAGGGCAGATTCTTATAATCCGCAGGAAAGAAAGGCTGTTTCATCTGCAAAGAGAGAACATTGGAGACATTTCTCTTTCCGTATATGTCTATCTGGTATTTTGGATTGAAAATGGGTCCAAAAAACGGAAGACCCTGAAGATGATCCCAATGATAATGAGTGAAGAGTATGCGGATTTTCTTGAAACCCTTCTCTTCAACATACTTTCCCACATTTCTTATGCCTGTGCCGGCATCAACTATAATCAATGTCTTTTCGTTTTCAATGGTAATACAGGTAGTATTGCCACCGAAGTAGCTTGTCTCTTTGCCCGGGGACGGTACAGAACCGCGCACGCCCCAGAAGATTAGTTTAAACAATCTCTCTCCTGTAGCAATCCCTCATAGTTTATTTATCTTATAATAAAATACTTTATAAGTCAATATTCTTATATATTTGTGAAAAAATACTTCTATTTGTTATTTTGATAATAATCCAGCAATTCCAGCATCTTTGCAGTGTCAACAACGGAATAAATATTTATTGCATCGGAAAGAAGAATCCTGCTTTCAGGATATAAAAATCTCCCCTCATCAATATACTTTAAAGATGTATCGAATTTTCCCCATATTGCGTATAGATTTGCCTTCAAAGAAAAGAAAGTCTCATTCTTATCCCTCTTTTGATAGAATCTGTCCAATATTGAATTTGCAGTATAAAAATCAGCCATGTCCATAAGAGAATAGAGGTAAAGCTTCAAAGCTGATTCGTCTGAAGAAAAAAGATTGAATATTTTTTCAGATCGATTCACCGCCTCTTGAAATAATTTACTTTCTTTAGCATTCTGAACAAAAATGAAATCAGACAGTAATGAGTAATTTGCATTATATATAAATGAAGTGTCCGGAAAATCCTCAAATGCTCTTATCACAGCATTAAGCTCTTTAAATTTAAAGATTTGAGAGAATGCGCTTACTGTTTCCAAATTTTGAAAAGGTAGCGGTGAAGAGAGTGAATAATCGCTGAATTTAAGACTCCCTAAAGAATCAAAAACATCTTCTCTGAAAGAGAATGAAAATGATTCTTTAGCATAATCATGACCTGTGGGTCCTAAAAAAAATTGTTTCTCTCCTTCAATGTCAAATATAAAAACAAGAGAGGCATCCGAAAAGTATTCTATAGGAAGTTCAATATTATCATTGAAACACAGACATGTATCCTTTTGCAAAAGCAAATTTGAATTGAACAAGAACAAGAATGCCACATTCGCAGAGAGAAAAACCGGAATAACCGCAAAGAATAGAAAAACTGATTTCAGTCCGGTATTGCGCATTTTGAAACCACGGCACTCAACAGATGATTCATAAGATGTCTTGGCGCGGCCGCCTTTTCCGGTATGTGTTTTTCAATCTGATTTGCATATAAAAAACCCTCAAGTTCAAAGACGGAAGAAAACGGGTCAATTATTATAGAGTCAAGCATGACCCATCCGTTCTTTTCTATAATTGTGTCAGTATCAATTAACTGATATTTTTTTATTGCCTTAAGCCACACATTTGCATAGTCTATATCCTTGTATGAATTTATCTGAATTTCAAATTCCGCCAATGCAAGGAAGAACCTTATGTAAACTATTTTGTTGTTGTTGAGATAATCACTCACATTGACTGACACCTGATCATCCTCCTCTTCATACTGCGCGATTATTTTCGAAATGAATCCTGAACGGAATGCATAATCCGCTAAAAACATTCCAAATCCTTCTGCAAGCCCTCTGCTTGGTAAGGTGCGTAGCATAAACGGCAGGGACTGGTCATAATTGAGAGTGAATATAACCTTTGAAAGTGTGCGCAAGAGATAGTACATTCCCCTGAAATTAGATTTTGAATTAGCAGAGAATCTCACATCCGATTCCCTGTCAAGGTCTACTACAAAATTGCCCTGATATTTTCCGGGCCTGATGTATAAATCAGATACTTCGAAAATTTCGTCAAGATTCACACCCATGTGTTCGAAAAACTTCTTGCTTGCGTAAGCCACATCTTTGCCTTTGAAAATCATATTTACATTGTCATCTATATGCACAGGATAGAACCTGAAGAACGGGTCGCCGTAAATATAAGATGGAGTGCGCCGTGAGTGGCATTTTAATTTCTTTTCAAGAGTATTTTCAAGATTTGATTTTATTTTTTTGTAGCCGTCTATAGTTGCTTTATCGACCTTCTCCATCAGAGCTCTTATCTTTTTTTCACTTGAATTTGTAGATTTGCAGAAATAATCGAAATAATTTTCAAAGCCTCTCTCTTTGAAGTATTCATTGCGCAGTTTAATTGATTCAATAACCGAATTCATGTATTTCGGCACCGGAGAGAAAAAAAGCTTCTGGAGTTTTATAATCTCCGAAAGAGATGTTTCGTGCTCCGCCAAATCTGCAAGATGGCTTGTTGTGGCGTCTTTATTGTTGTAGTCAACTCTGTCATCAATAAACATCATCTCAGTGTTTATCTGGGAATTGATGCAGTCAAAGGCGAGTTGTGTTTTGCTTGCGTATATCTGCTTCAGATTTTTTATTCTGTGAAGAATCTTCTGCTCCTCCACTCTGAATTTATTCGGGTATTTTTTAAATTCATCCAGTACAAAATCTAAATCATGATTATCTGAGAGAAAGAGAGTGAAATCATTTATTGCATTGATATATCTCTTCTTATTCTCTGAAGTGGCATTTGTAAAAAAGTTCCATCTCTCTTTATTGTAATTGTTAATTAGATCTTTTGTATTGTCACTCACTATAATAAGTTTTTCCTGCACTTTTGAATTCATATCATCTCCTTTTTCCTTTAACTATAAACAAATGCAAAACCTTTTTCAAGAAATATCTTCTAAGAATCGGCACTATAAGCACTTGAATAAAACAGGATTTTGGAGAAATATCAGATGCTTTCTATAAATGATTAAAAATAGGATACTTGCGAATTTGTAAAAGCATAACGAAGAATTGTTCAGTGCTGATTTAATTGTATCCGTTCAAAGAAATGCTGACATTAAGTGGCTGTCGAAGCGCTTAGCGTCGGCTCACACTCTTCGCTTTACGACGTCCTTATCTCGTAGCATGAAGCCCAGCGCTCATT
>DCUY01000059.1 GCA_002327905.1 Caldifarciminota bacterium UBA2202
GTGTCCGCCCGACAGAATCAAAAATTAAATACGGTATTATGTTAATTGAATGTATTTATTATTGTCTCCGCATTTTAACCATAAACTCTCAACTATAAACTATTAACTGTTTTCTTTTGTTTTTGCTCAAGGCACAAGGCTCTCGGTGTGCGAAGCACTCTGGCTCATGGCGCAAGGCACATGGCGCACAGCGTCTTTGTCTCGCGGCTAATGACACCAACCCGCCAGTCCACTTTATCTCGCCTTTTGATTTTATTGCTTTACTTATATATTTTTTTTGTTATAATAAATATTTATGATAAGGAGATTTGATGGACAAGATTTATGACTTCAAAAAGACAGAGGAAAAGTGGAATAAAAAGTGGGCTGATGAGAATACATTCCACACAGAGCCTGATAGCAGGGAATGTTATTCTATTGTAATACCTCCTCCGAATGTGACTGACATACTCCATCTCGGTCATGCTTTCAATAATACTATTCAGGACATTCTCATCCGCTATCACAGAAATCGCGGATTCAATGCCGAATGGCTTCCGGGGACAGACCATGCGGGAATTGCAACTCAGGTTGTTGTAGAGCGTCTGTTGAAAAAAGAGGGAAAGAGAAAAGAGGATTTTGGCAGAGACGGATTTGAACAGGAAGTGTGGAAATGGGCAAAGGACAGGAGATTCACAATTTTAAATCAGCTTAAAGGCATTGGGGCGTCGTGCGACTGGGACAAGACAAAATTCACTCTTGACGAGGATATGTCAAAGACAGTTGCTACTGTTTTTAAGAGACTTTATGATAAAAAATATATTTACAAAGGCAATTACATTGTCAACTGGTGTCCGAGATGCCACACTGCTCTGTCAGATGAAGAGGTTGATTATAAAGAGAAGAACGGGAAACTATACTACATAAAATATCCTCTCGCAGATAAGAGCGGATATATAACTGTCGCTACAACCCGTCCTGAAACAATGCTTGGAGATTCCGGTGTGGCGGTCAATCCGGAAGATGAGGCAAAAAAACATCTTATAGGAAAAAAAGTGATTCTTCCTCTTGTAAACAGAGAGATTGAAATAATCAGTGATGAATTTGTAGATAAGGAATTCGGCACAGGATTTGTCAAAGTCACTCCTGCGCATGACCCGAATGATTTTATAATGGGGCAGAAGCATAATCTCGACAAGATAGTGATCATGGACACGAGAGGTGTGATAAATGAAAACGGAGGAAAATACAAAGGGCTCGACAGAAATAAGGCGAGAGAAGAAATACTTATTGATCTTGAAGCTTCTGATCTTATTGAAAAAATTGAAGATTATAAGAATTCTGTCGGAGAATGCTATAGATGCAAAACCACAATTGAACCTTACCTCTCGGAGCAATGGTTCGTAGATATGACTGAACTGGCAAAACCCGCTCTTGAAGCATCTCTCAATAATACATTAAGTTTCTATCCTCAGAGATGGCAGGGAGTTTACAACCATTGGCTGTCAAATATAAAACCATGGTGCATATCCAGACAGCTCTGGTGGGGCCACAGAATACCTGTTTATTATTGCGACAAGTGCAATACTGAGCATGTTTCAATTGAAAAACTGTTGAAATGCCCTGATTGCGGCGGCACAGTAAGGCAGGACGAAAATGTTCTTGACACATGGTTTTCATCGTGGCTATGGCCGTTTGCCACATTCGGTTGGGTTGACAACAGTGCAGATTATAAATACTTCTATCCTACGAGAGTTATTGTTTCAGCATCGGAAATCCTCTTCTTCTGGATAGCAAGAATGATTATGGCGGGAATTGAATTCACGGGTGAGCTTCCGTTTAAGGATATTTTCATTCACGGCACTGTGAGGGATTCCAAAGGCGTAAAGATGTCAAAGTCTCTTGGAAACGGCATTGACCCGCTTTTTATAACGAATCAATTCGGAGCAGATGCTTTAAGATTTACAATTGTCTTCTTGTCAGGTCAGGGCAAGGACCCGAGTATAAGTGAAAAATCATTTGAGCTTGGAAGGAACTTTGCAAATAAAATATGGAATGCCGCGAGATTCATCATGATGGATACTGATGAGACCGCTCCTGAAAAAGCGGTACCTGAGGATGAATATGACAGGTGGATACTCACTCTGTTAAGCAGAACGGAGAAGAATTTCAATCAGGCGGTGAAGCAGTACAGACTCTCGGACGGAGCGCAGATAATTTATGAGTTTTTCTGGAAAGATTTCTGCGACTGGTATCTTGAAATAATGAAGAGCAAATCAAAGAAAAAGCACATAGCTTTGTTTGTGCTGAAGAGAGTGATGCAACTATTAAATCCTTACATGCCTTATATAACTGAGGAGATGAATCAGATACTCGGCTCAAAGAATGTTATCCACAAAGGAGAATATGAAGAATTTGATTTTGATGACAAAGAGTCTGCAGAAAAGATTGAAAATATAAAATCATACATAATTGCTTTAAGAACTCTTCTTCAGGAGACAAATTCAAAAAGCGCATCAGTAAAGTGCGAAAAGAATTTTCTTTCTGAAGTGAAGGAAAACAATGAACTCGCATTGAAATTATCAAAGTTTGAAAAAATCGACATCATTGATGACAAACCAAAAAAGGCTGTGGCTGTGCCGTTTTCAAAGGGAATTGTCTTTGTAAATGCAGAGCAGATTGAAAATATCGGAGAGAAAATAACAAAGTATGAAAAAGATATGCGGCAGATTGAGAATGAAATAGAGAAGACGGAGAGGAATCTCGCCAATGAGGGATTTCTCAAGAAGGCGGATGAATCGGTGATAGAAATGATGAAAGAAAAGGTGAAGGATTTTATGTCTAAGAGAGACAGGATTTCCGAAATATTAAAATCATTGAGGAAATAATGAGTGAAAGCATAAAGAAAGGAATACGGATTTTCATAGCCATAACCGTAGTAACAAGCATTGCAATTCTGTTCTTTACAGTTTCGAAAGAGACATGGCATTCTCTGCAGAAGATAAAACCATTTTATTTTCTGATAGCTCTTGCACTTCTTTTGATTTATTATTATCTTGACGGGCTGA
>DCUY01000008.1 GCA_002327905.1 Caldifarciminota bacterium UBA2202
TTCGACAGCCACTTACTGTCAACACATCTCGGAACGGATACAGTTTATGACTGAATAGTTTATATTGGTTCAGAGGACAAATATGTCTATGCATTGAATGCCAAAGACGGCAAGTTTGTATGGTCATTCAAAACGGGAGGTCTTATTTGGTCATCAGGGATACTGACTGAAAACACACTCTATGTGGGTTCGTTTGACAATTATGTCTATGGATTCAATAAGGATGACGGAGAGAAGGTATTTGAATACAAAATCGGGGACTATCTCTGGTCGAATATGGCAATTTATGAGAATACTCTCATTTTCTCCGGATACGACGGCACTCTATACTGCAGTTGAATAAAAGAGGTTAAAAAACTTACAAAATCGGCATATAAAGAGGGCGGGCATAAAACACGCTCTTACTATTTTAAACATTAAGCTAATCTCGGTGCTTTACTTTCTTACTTTTCTTGGATTGCATAGGAATGCCTATTAGAGCTGAATACGGATGAATTCAATAAAAAACAATCTATTTTTGAAAACTCATTAAAACCATACAAAACGAAGTTATACATAGCATTTTAACTAAAATAGCAAAATTAAAAAAAGTAAAGCACCGAGATTAAAAATAACAATTCATTTTTAGTGAACCAGTTGCAAAGAACTACTAATGATTTCAATTTTATGCGTTAATAATGTTTTTTATTAGACAGGTTACAAATTCTGTAGTCCAATCAAAATAATTTAGCCTCAAAAAATTATAAGTACCCTCTTTACAAAAAATAAATGTTGTGGTATTTTTAATTAAGTAAATGGAGGCAAAAAGATTGAGTAAAAAGGTGTGGCTGGTGGTTATATTGATGGTAGTTTCTCTGTTTTCAACAGGTTGTCTTTCAATGATGCATTACCCATCCAGAGTGGTTGATGACGGTGGAATTTGCATGGGACTTGGCACTGATGTCGGCATGAGCTTATATGAAAAGGGTTCACTTAATATGATGAACTCACTATTTGTGCAGGTTGGCATTGGGCACGGTATAGACTGCGGAGTGGATTTAATGCTGTATAAATTCATCCCATGCGTACAGATTTTAAGTATAAGGAAGCAGTTTGATTTCAATGCAGTCGTAATAGATGGAATCACATTGGATGCAGGAGCGACTTTGTCTTTTGATAGAATATACGGCTCTGCGAGTTTACTGAAGAAAGGATTTTCTCTAACCATAACATGCTCAAAGAATATATTTAAAGACTCTGACGATGATGATTGGTTTATAAATTCCATATACGGCAGACTTGCTTACGAGTATTTATTTAAAAACAGATTTATAGTAATGCCGTTTGTTACATGCGGTCGCAGTAAAACAGATATAATATCTGATATTCAAGCGGGTAATTATATTGGGGCTGGTATATCAATAACATATAAGACGAAATAATAAAACATGAAAACATTTATTAAAACACAATTAAAGAAATCATTAATTATGGCTTTATTGCTTGCTCTATCAATTATTACATTCAGCCAGGATATTGATACACTTCAAATCAATAATCCGACTGAATCCGATATTGATACAAACAGAGAAGCAAGAATTGAATCTACGGCAGTTGATTCCCAAAAATCACCTTTATTATATAATAGATTTATCGGAATTATAATGGATGAAACAGCTTTTGTAATTCCTTTAGCATTTTTCTTTACGAAAGCTTATTGGGAACCCCATAATAACATTCTTGTATATATGTGCGCTTATCCAGTGGGGGTGGTTTTCATAGAGAAATTTGTAAAAAACATGTTTGTTCATCCGCCGAATTTTGCATCACGAGAATCCCATTCATATATCTCAGTAAATGGACAGTTTGGAGTTATTACACCAACAAGTGCTGTGTCAAGTGAGTTCAGTCCTCCGAATATAGACGTTAAGGGCTTTTATCGAGCAGCACTTGAATATGAGTATCAACTAAACAGTAGTTTCGGGATTCAAATCCAGGGAGAATATTTAGGTTCTACTGGATATTTAACTGGAGATTACCTATATCGCTTTTTCGGATACTCAGTTGGATTAAGGTTTACTGACTGGTACATAAACGTAAATAAGATACTCTTCGGATATTCATTTATAAATGCGGAATCAAAGGAATACGGCAGTGACTTTTGGGGATTCGGAATAGGATGGTCGAAGAGGTATTATCCGTACAAAGGACTATTCATAGAACCTGACATTTCATACAGATTCTCAAGGACTGCAGATTACTCAGTATCAATAATAGGACTTTTCATCGGAGGAAAAATTGGAGTTAAATTTAATTAGGAGGATGGAATGAAAACTAGATTGTTGGTTTTATTAATGTTGATTTGTATTTTGACATTCGCAAGTGTTGATGTAGGTGAATATCCTATAATATTTATACATGGTATTGATTCAGTCGCAATTCCTGATGCAGGTGTTTATAACGAGGAATCCTATCGAAAAGGATGTTTATTCGCATGGCACCCAATGAAACTTGAAAAGGGGGAGCTCGTAGAAGTTGATAGTACAGCTTTATTGAAAATAATCGGATATAAAGGATATATTAAAGGGAGTCCCTTTGATTGTACAAAAGAATCTGAACCTATCGATGTTATTCCTAATGTTGTTTATAATTTCAGTTATTACAACCCTGATGGTTCACAGGGAGTTATTGGGTTTGGAGAGCAGGTCAATGGACAACCTAATTTTGTACCTGAAAATGCTGATTATGAAGATGACTATAGAGCTAGTTTTCTGAATGGCCAGTGGGCAAAGAATGTGGCTGAATTCATAAGAAAAGTTTATAATAATACAGGCAAGCAAGTATATATTGTTGCACATTCGATGGGAGGACCAGTAGTGCGCTCAGCTCTTACTTATTACGGAGCAGGAGAATGTGTGAAAAAAGTTATTACAATCGGGTCTCCCAATAAACCATTTGTACAAAATATGTTTATTGAAAAATTTGCAATTTATGGGAAATTTCAGGAATTTCAAAAGAAAGGAGAATTATTGGAATTAGGGGTAGACGCAGTTACATTAACATCTGAAAATACTCTGTTCAAATCAATATTAGATCCAGATCGTGAACGAGATCAAATATTGAATATATTAAATGATGAGGATTATTTAAAATTTAATGATGATAGTACCAAATTTGCAACTATTATCGGGATGCGGAAAGCACCAGCGACATTCTTACTTGATTATAATGATGGATATATACCATGCGAGCAACAGTGGCTTACGTATGCTGATAAAGTGCCATATGTATTTGCTTCACATGGAAATAGTTCATATTTCTTAGGAGATCGCTACAAGTTCTTACAAGAGTACTCAGAGAGGAATTGTGAGTTTTTACTTAGTTATATAAAATATTGGATGATTGATGCTTTAAATATTATTTTTACAGGAGATGAAGATAGACTTTATGGTTCATTTGGATTCGTGTATGATGATCTTACTCCTCAAAGTGCATCATTAAGACTCATAGTGAGTGGGAAAACACATTCGGGAGAGAATTTGGAAAATTATAACGGAATTATGTGTGCTTCTATATCAACTATAACACAAGACGTCATACTTCTAGAAGATATAGGACGTGCAAAGGGATTTGATTTTACTGTATTGGATTTAAATAATCGAGTACCTGGTGAATTGAGAGGAAGTCCAGTTTATCAGATTAACAGCGATGATTATAATAATCCTGATTTTAAAAATGTTGAGCATTTTATTTCTGAAATTTGGCTTTATGATATGAATGGAATAATTTCACCTGATTATTCGCCTCTCCCGCCAAATTTCTATGACCTAAATACTCGTTACGCTGTTAAACCATTTATAAATATTACATCTGATGCATCAAATAATCAACTAAATGCATTTACTTCGGGAAATATTAATCTATCGACCAATGAAGTGGCAATTGGTACACAATTATCATATAGATTTGGCTCTCTTCCTTATAATTTAATAGGTAAAGTGAATTATCAGGAAAATACTTTTACTTGGACGGTTCCTCCTCAAACAGCATATAAAACAACAGAACCAGATTCAAAATATTGGCCAAAAGTTGAATTTAGAGCTGTATATTATCTTGATGATTATGGTGCTAAAGTAATAGGAACAAGAATTTTACCAATTAACACTCCAGATTGGAATCCTGATAATCTTGAATTAATAATATCAGACGAAGATTCAATCCGATTAAAATGGGAAATTGAATATGAAGCAGAAAGTATAAAATTATATAGAGATGGAATTTGTATTGCAACATTAGCAGGTAATGTTACTGCTTATACTGATATGTCTTTTGCACTAGGTGTCTACAACCATTATGAAGTAAAAGCTAAATATGGTGAACTTACAAGTATTAACGATAATGAGACGAATAAGCTTGATGTTTATGGGATAGCTGCAAATCCTCCAAAACCGTACCCACTTGCTAATTTTAACGAAAACAAAACAAGTTTCAATATAAAATGGATTGATAATTCTTATTTTGAAGCAGGTTACAGTTTAATTATTGAACCAGATGGAGGAACTCCAGTAAACTATCGTGTTTTAGCAACTGGTGACACCATTTCTTATCAGGCATCTATTCCAATAGGTTATACTTCAGGAACAATATCCATATTAACAAAAGGCCCTAAAGATGGATTTTTAGATAATTTCTTAGATTACTGTTATGCTGTTAATGACGGACTTCCGTTTTACTCGGTTCAACCTTTTGCTATTTCGCAATCAAAAGGAAATCTTTCATTTTCGAATGGCAACTATTTGATAGCATCTTCCAGAGAATATAGCACGTACGATACGGTGTTCAGCATAGAAGAATACGATGGTTTACGAAAGAATATTATATTCTCAGAATTTTGTAATGGAGAAAGGGATGTTGTCACATCATCCGACCAAAAAGTGGTAATGTACACTGATAATAATTCAACAGAATTTCTAAAAGTGATGTATAAGGATGATCTTGGAACTTGGCACTCAACAACAGTTAGTGGAGTTTTTGATTTTGCTCCTGGTAATGCGATTGTTAAGCTTCATTCTCTTATTGAAAAGAATGGTAATTACTATCTGCTAATTAGTAGAGAATATTTAAGTAGTTCTGTTAAGGGTGTACCATGCACTAATTTATTAAATATTGTTAAACTAAGTAGAACGAGTGATCTATTTTCCATAGTAGCTTCTACAACGATTTTATCTGACAACTTGTTAATTAGGACTTATCATGAAGGAACATTGAAAGTTTTGTCGGATGGAAGAATAGGAATGACATGTAATTCTCATATTTATCCATATGAAAGTGATGATTTCACAGGTTTAATAGTGGCTACAATTGATGATGAGCTTGTTAATATTAAGAGAATAATAGATCCAGTCCCTAATAGCTACTCTGCAACGTCTGATTTTGATATCTTAAATGGAAAAGCCAAAGTACTAATAAGAAGAGCTACATCAAGTCAGAATATTGTTGAACTGAGAACGTATAAATACACATCAGTCTGGGGCATTGAAAGTACAGAACCGATCGATAGCAAACAAATCACTTATGAGTATCTTGGTAACCCAAGCGTAATATATAGCAACAATGGTCTGTTCTTATCATGGGTTTATAATAACAAAAGCACTTATCAAGCGATTGTGAATTATAACACTGTCAACAGTTCTGGACTTCTAAGCGCTAAGAAGACAGCATTGTCTTTAAACAATAACATTACAGATTACGCAATACAAAATCAAGATGGACTAATCAAGATTATTGCTCAATATTATGATGAAGACATAACGGGTGGAACATATATGTTGTCAGAGATAAGTCCATCTTATAATGAAATAGCTTTAAATTTGAGTAACACTTTTTATGGTTATTCAGATGAAACTATTAACCTTACGGCTAAAGACATTTTTACAGGAGAAGTAATAGCCAATGCGGCGGTCACTTTAACAAATAACAGGGACTTTAGTTTTATAGGTATAACTGATGCTAATGGATCAATAAGTATTCCATATTACACCGAATCTGATAATGATATGGTAATTACTGTTGACAAAGAGTATTATCAGAAAAAGATTCTTAAAGCACTCGTAACGATAAATAATATGAATGTTTCACTGCCAAGTGATATGCCTGTTTTAACCACAAAAGCTCTGAACTTTAAGGTTACTGTTTCTTCGGGTGTAAGTTACCCAGATGCTACTCAGATTCCACTTTCAGGAGCAACCATTACACTTCAGAGCACAGATATAACCTTTACTGGAGTTACCAATCTGTTGGGTTCAGTCAGTTGCATTAAAAAAACAGCATACACTACCCCAATAAGTGTTACAATAACGAAGGACAGGTACAGAACCTACGAGGCTGAAATATATCCATATATGTGGTCAACGACTAATGAGGCTTTGGGAGAAAATAATCAGACTCATATGGTGAGGAAGCCTGCTACAAGTTATTTAAGTATTATCTATTCAGATGGTGACAGTATCGTTTACGGTTCAAGCAGTGATTTTGGTAAAATATGGCATTTAGTGAAGATCGGAGCAGGAACGATGCCAACATTGGCAAGAAGATCGGGTGGATTGACTGCTTTGTGGAAGAATGGCCAAATGCTTGAATATGCAACAATGTCGTCACCATGGTCACCAGTGGATACGGTGATTTCCCCAGCGTATTCCGTATCCGAACCGAATCTATTCAAACATCCAGATCCAGCCAATGATTCACTCTTCGCTTGCGTGATAGAGAGTAGACAGGTTCAAACATGTGGCGATTATATACTTGCTACTTGGTATGATGTTCTTGTTGAAAGTATGACTTCTGAAGTGATTGTGCCATATACTGGAGATATTCAAGATGAAAGTGTGATACCAAATAAACAACCAATAGTTTGCAAATATTTGGCAATAGGAAATTATTACAATCTGATCTCATTTATTAGTTCAAATAATCAACTGATTGCAAAGCTTCAAAACCCTATGTATTCATATTATAAGGTTCCTTTTATTGTATCAAATGACAATCAAATCGTCAGTAACTCTTCTTTTGATGTATATGGTAACACAACAACATTCACATGGTCAGCTGATAATTTATCTTCATCAGAAATATGGCACAGAAAGCTTGTTGACGGAAATTTCTCAGATGCCGAAAGAATTGATAATTTGAATGGTTTTAACTCAAATCCTAAAGTCAAAGACAATTTCATATACGGTTATGTGAACGATGCAAAAAGGATAGTGACAACATCTGATATAAGTAATGAAAATGCATTCTTAGTGATTGAGGAGGCGGAAGATTCACTGTTCAATTTTGATTATGTAGTTAAAAAAACTAATATTGATGCAGATGCCTTTTTTGTATTATCAGAAGGTTCTAATGGAAATTATCGTATAAAAACGATGAGAGTAAATTATAGCGGTATTGCACAACCAAGAATAATTTCTGATCCTACGGATACTATTGTAGAGAATATTTCCAGTTCACCAATCTATGACTATGTCTCAGGAAGGCCTTTTGTCGAAAGAATGACTTATGATGCAATTGCATTGGATACTGTTCTAAATTACGATGTCAGATTGGTAGTATCCCAAACAAACCCAGTCAGACCACAGGTGCTTATGTTTGACACAACAGTCATAGATGTAATTTATGGAACACCGAATACAGTAGATACTTTGCAATATACGGTACCTAAGGAACTGTATACTGATGGTGAATTTATGATTACACTGGACAGGTTAAGAGGAAACCCTAATAGAACTGCACAGATAGCTATTTATGAGTATGAGACTGACTCGGCTGAAGGAACCATTGCAGGTGATGGTAAGCTAAAGAAGCTTATATTTAAGCCTCAGATGCCCAATCAGCAATTTGAATATTACTTAGCTTCTGGGCTTGAGTTTGGCAATGGACTGATTAAATTTTCACTTGCAGAGCAAGGAGATGTCATTTTAAATATGTATGATGTTTCTGGCAGATGTGTTGCAAATTTAGCCACAGGTGTATTTAATCAAGGATTACATCATATAAGTATGCCAAGCAACTTGTCTTCAGGGGTTTATTTTGTTAAAATGGAAACAGGAGATCAGACATTTATAGAAAAGATGGTAAGAATCAAATAGAGAAGGGGGGCAAAGCCCCCCTTTCTCATAAAACAGTATGGATCATTTTATGCCTATTAGTGGCGAATATATTGCTTGCAGACAGATTTGTAAACATAGATTATATTTATGATGGCGTATCAGGAGATCAAAGAGTGAATTCTCCCAAATGTGTTGACGTTAATAATAATGGAATAGTTGATTTAATTTTAAGTTACTCTGATTTTGATTCAACATCAATCAGGTTTTATGAATTTGATGGAGATTCTTTTGTAATGATGCATCAGTTTAAGGATACTGGCACGCTGGCATTAAATGGCATCGGTGATTTTGATACAGACGGGCTTTATGAAATGCTAATATATTTCACATCTCATAAAGCTATAGCTACATTAGAGCAACCAGATTCATTTTCATATCCGAATGGGATTACTTGGATGTCAGACACAATATGGCAATGTGCAGTATTTCTCGGATCAAGCAACAAATTTAAAAGTGATTCAACTGACATCATATATGGCAATGGAAATCCATTCATTAGTACACCTGCGTTATTCAAGGGGTGGTATTATATGACTTGCACTGGGGACGATCAGTATGAACTCCTCAATACATATGTTCCAGACACCGTAGGACCAAATGCAATGGATGTGGGGGATATTGACAATGACGGGGCTTGTGATGTGATGATAGTGATGCATGGGAATCTGCTTGATTTTGAAGCACAGGACACATTGGCTGACTCTTTTGCCATAAAATGGAGGTGGTCAACACAAGATAATCTTGCAGCTGCACCTTATGGTCTTTTAATATACCCAGATATAGACCAAGATAGTAAACAAGAGATAGGTTTCTATAATCTTAAGCATGTAACATCTTCTGAACATTATTACGGTTATTATCTTGTCGAGGACACAACGGGAACAGGGAAGATGAAAATAATTTGGGAGGATTCGATACTTGTTGGATATGATAATATGTTTGTTTTCAGCAGTAATATAACATACGGGGATATAGACGGAGACAGTTTGGATGAATTGGTGATATGCGGAGGCAGAACAGTGAGGGCGTATGATGTGCTTGGCAATGACTCAATAGTTGCGATATGGGAGTGGACATGCCCGACGTATGATTTGATATCAAGTCATGTAACATGCCATGATTTTAACTTAAACGGATATGATGAAATTATCTTTTCTGGCACAGGCGATGACTTCTTTGAATACGGCACATACATATTTGAGGACTCGACAGCAGTGAACGGAATACAAGAACGCCGTGAGCCATGTGCCGTGAGCCATGAGCTAAAAATGCAAATGCAGAGCCAATACATAATATGGAATACAACAGATAAAGGGATATTGACAATTTATGACATATCGGGCAGAGAAGTGATAAAAGAGGAATCGAAGAAGCCAGGCGAACACAAGACCGACATCAGACACTTGAAGAATGGCATATACTTTATACAACTTAAGACAAGAAAAAATATACAGACACAAAAGATGGTTAGAATAAACTCGTGAGCTGAAGAGATTGTAAGATATTTCAAAACTTTCAGGTTAGAATGTTTCACAAGGTATCTTAAACCTATCATCCTATCTGCATCTTTCTCCTATTTTGACTTGACATAAATGCTTATATATGTTATTTTTATCCTTTCTTAATGTCTTTATATTAAATTAAAAGTATTATGAAATACAGGAGGTTTTTAATGAAAAAGAGAGTTTTGATTCTCGGAGCAGCCGGAAGAGATTTCCACAACTTCAATGTTTATTTCAGGGATAATGCAGATTACGAAGTGGTGGGATTCACAGCAACCCAGATTCCAGACATAGACGGAAGAATGTATCCTGCATCACTCGCAGGCAAGCTCTATAAAAAGGGCATATACATATATGATGAGAAGGATATGCAGTCAATCATAAAGAAAGAAAAGGTTGATTTCGTGGTATTTTCATATTCTGATGTTCAGAATCAGTATGTAATGACAAAAGCGGCTGAGGCAATGAAAGCAGGAGCAAGTTTTATGCTTTTAGGTCCAGAGCAGACTTATGTAAAATCAACAAAACCTGTCATTGCAATAGTCGCTGTTAGAACAGGGTCAGGCAAGTCGCAGACTACAAGAGCGGTCTCGACTATATTAAGAGAGAAGGGATTCAAGCTTGTCGCAATAAGGCATCCGATGCCATACGGAGATTTGGAGAAACAGAAGGTGCAGAGATTCGCAACAATAGCTGATCTTAAGAAGAACAAATGCACAATAGAAGAGATGGAAGAGTATGAGCCGCACATAATGAACGGCACAGTAGTCTATGCGGGAGTTGATTATGAAGCAATAATCAGACAGGCAGAGAAAGAGGCAGACATAATTTTGTGGGATGGAGGAAACAATGATTTCCCATTCTACAAACCAGACCTCACAATCACTGTTGCAGATCCTCACAGACCTTCACATGAGCTCACATACTTCCCGGGAAATGTAAATATCAGAATAGCTGATGTGATAGTGATAAATAAAATCGACTCGGCAACACCGGAAAATATTGAAACTGTGAGAAGAAATATCGCAATGGTAAATCCTAATGCAACAGTAATAGATGCGGCATCGCCGGTCTCTGTTGACAAGCCGGAGCTTATAAAAGGAAAGAGAGTCGCAGTTGTGGAAGACGGTCCGACTCTCACTCACGGAGAGATGAAATACGGAGCAGGAGTTGTCGCCGCAAAGAGATTCGGCGCAAAGGAGATTGTTGACCCGCGTCCTTACGCAGTCGGAGAGATAAAGGCGACTTACGAAAAATATACCGGAGCAGGAGCAATTCTTCCTGCAATGGGATACTCTGATAAACAGATTGCTGATTTGGAAAAGACAATAAACAAGATTCCTTGCGACACAATAGTGATTGCAACACCGATAAATCTTGCGCGTCTTGTTAAGATAAACAAACCGACAGTTACAGTCGGATATGACCTTCAGGAAATCGGCCGTCCCACAGTGAATGATGTGATAACTGATTTTCTTAAGGCAAAAAAGATTAAGAAATAAATGGCAAAGATTGCAGTAATTGCCCTCGGAGGCAATGCCCTGATTCAGGATGGGCAGAAGGGAACGATTGCTGAGCAGTTTGCTAATACCCGTATGTCATTGGACGGAGCAGTAGAACTGCTCCGTTCAGGCTGTTCGGTAGTTCTCACTCATGGGAACGGACCGCAGGCTGGTTTTGAAATGATTAAAAATGAGAATTCCGAAAAGGAGACTCCTCCGCTTCCTCTCGGAGTAATAGACGCAGAAACTCAGGGTTCAATCGGGTACATGATAGCTCAGTCTCTTATGAATCGTTTGAAAAAAGAAAATATTGACAGAAAAGTCGCGGTAGTTATTACTCAGGTGATGGTGGATGAAAATGATCCGTCAATAAAGAATCCCACAAAATTCGTAGGAAAATTTTATAAAGAAAACGAAGTTGATACTCTTTTAAAGAAAGGATGGGCTGTCAAGCATGATGTGGGAAGAGGCTACAGAAGAGTTGTTCCTTCACCGGAGCCCATAGCAATTGTTGAAAAGGACGCAATAGTCTCTCTTCTTGAAAAGGGCTATGTTGTCATTGCAGTGGGCGGAGGCGGAATTCCGGTATATTATGATTCAAAAGGCAACCTTGAAGGCCTTGATGCAGTCATAGACAAAGACAAAGCATCCGCTCTGCTTGCAGAAGAGATAGGAGCTGATGAATTCTACATAATGACTGCAGTAAAGAAAGTGTGTGTAAATTACAGAAAGGCAAATGAGCAGGAGCTTGATGAACTCACTTTGAATGAGGCGAGGAAGCTCTTTCTTGAAGGGCAGTTTCCAGCGGGTTCAATGGGACCTAAAATCGAGGCGATGCTCAGATTCGTTGAGAATACAGGCAGAAAAGCTATCATCGGTTCAGTCGAACTCGGACATGATGTTGTAAAAGGAGATTCCGGAACACTGATCAAAAGGGAGTAAAATGGAACGCACCCTGATGCTGATTAAACCGGATGCCGTAAAAAGGCATTTGATAGGTTCTATATTGTCAATAGTGGAGAGAGAGGGGTTTCGAATAGTAAATCTGAAGATGGAAAAGATGTCCAAGAAGAAGGCAAAATTATTCTATGCTGTCCACAAAGAGAAGGATTTTTTTAGTCTGCTTGTAGAATATATGACATCCGGAATAACTGTTGGAGTCATACTCGAGAGAGAGAATGGAGTGCATCATCTGAGGGAGATTGTGGGAGATACTGACCCTGTGAAGGCAAAGAAGAATACAATAAGGCGTAAGTACGGAGAGACATACAGAAGAAATTCAGTACACGCATCTGATTCAAAAAAATCATATATTTACGAATCAAAAGTTTTTTTCAAGGAGCACAAATGAAAGTCACAAGAATAGGTTTTTACGGAATAAGGAACATAGGAGCAGGGCTTGTGCAGACAGTTGTTAACAAAGGGCTTTCCGCAGTAGTCTTTGAGAACAATTCCGATATCTATCACAGCGCACTCAGCATTATTGAGAAAAATGTGGACTCAGAGATTGAACACTGGGGTCTCACATCAAAGGACAAAAAAGTTATGTTTTCCAAAATCGAGCACATTGACAAATTTTCCGACTTTGCCAAATATGATATTGATATAATTGTTGAGAGTGTCGAAGAGGAGCTGTCAAAGAAGATAGAGGTGGCTACGAGAATAATGAGTGAATTGAATATGAATATACCGATAATTCTCACATCTCAGACAAACATGCTGAAGTCGATTGTGGATGATATGGAAGGGGCAAAGAGGACAGTGAACATACATCCTGTGCCTTCAGTGCCGATTTATAAGATAGTCGAACTTACGCGCTCTTTGAATACGAGCGAAGCCACAATGGAGATAGTGAGGTACTTTTTCGAGAAGCTCGATATAAAACCTGTTGAAATTGAAGACGGATGCGGAATCGTGGGTCCGAGGATTCTCATATCCACTGTTCTTGAAGCATGCGACATGATGAGAGATTCAAACATTCAGCCGTCGGATTTTGATTTGATTATGAAGAGAGGCTTGAAGATGTACAAGGGGCCTTTAACAATGGCAGATGAAATAGGCCTTGATAACATAAAAATATGGATAGAGGAGCTCTCCAAAAAAGATTCGTCTGTCTATAAGGTGCC
The DNA here is from genome assembly GCA_002327905.1 of Caldifarciminota bacterium UBA2202. Classification (GTDB taxonomy): domain Bacteria; phylum Hydrothermota; class 32-111; order 32-111; family 32-111; genus UBA2202. Next base: position 13,275 of record DCUY01000008.1, read on the forward strand.
CCAGATAATAATTGATCTCATAGGAAAAGGACATACGGGAATAAAGGCCGGAAAAGGATTCTTAAAATACAAATAGGCGGAAAAAATGAAAATATTGGTTTTGAATTCAGGAAGTTCTTCATTAAAATATCAGGTGATAGACACTTCAAAAGGCGAAGCTCTTATGAGAGGCATTGTTGACAGAATAGGTATGGCGAACTCTCTCTTAAAGCAGAAAAGATTTGACAATGATGTTGTTGAAGTGGAAGATGACATAATAAGCCATTCAGTAGCCATTGAAAAAGTCCTTGATTTGATAATTGACAAACAGCACGGCGTTTTAATGAAGATAAATGAAATAGACGCGGTGGGGCACAGAGTTGTGCACGGAGGAGAAAAATTTTCAAGGTCTGTTCTCATTAATGACAAAGTCATAAGGGCAATAGAGGAATACTCTGAAATTGCGCCTCTGCACAATCCTTATAATTTGAGAGGAATAAATGCCGCCATAAGAGCTCTTCCGAAAGTGCCTCAGGTTGCTGTCTTTGACACTGCATTCCATTCATCTCTTCCCGAAGAGGCATTCATGTTCCCAATACCTTATGTATTTTATGAAAAATACAAGATAAGAAGATACGGATTTCACGGAACAAGCCACTATTATGTTTCAAAAAGAGCGGCTGAAATTCTCGGCAGGGACATAAATAATTTTTCTGTCATAACATGCCATCTCGGGAACGGAGCATCAATAACAGCAGTGAAGAACGGAAAATCAATAGAGACCTCTCTCGGTTTTTCGACTATTGCAGGACTTATGATGGGCACAAGGTGCGGAGATTTTGACCCTGCGGTCATATTAAATATAATGGAGAAGGAAGACCTCACGATAGAACAGGCAGTCTCGCTTCTCACAAAACATTCAGGACTCTTGGGAGTAAGCGGAGTCTCTTCAGACATGAGAGAGGTTCAGAATGCGGCGAAGAACGGCAATAAGAGAGCTCAACTCGCGCTGAAAATGTTCTCATACATTATTAAAAAATATATAGGCTCATACTCAGCAGTTCTCGGAGGAGCTGACGCCATTGTGTTTACTGCGGGTATAGGAGAGAATGTGCCGAATATAAGGGAGTGGTCTGTTGAAAATCTTGAGTATATGGGAGCAGAGCTTGACAAAGAAAAAAATAACTCCTGCATAGGAAGAGAGATGATTGTTTCAAAAGACGAATCAAAAGTAAAAATTATTGTCGTGCCGACAAATGAGGAGCTTGTAATTGCCGAGGATGTTGTAAAGGTAATAGAGGAGATTGATGAATAGAGTGTCAGGAGAAATGTTTGTCGAAGAAATAGTTGAAAAATTTCCCGAGTCTGTGGGCTATCTTATGGAGAAAAATATAATCTGCATAAAATGCGGAGCTCCCGTGTGGGGAACTTTGAATGAATTATTAAAGAGCAGGGGAGTTGAGGACAAAGAGGAATTTATTGCGAAATTGAACTTTTTTCTCGAGAAGAAGGAGAATTAAGAATAGTTCCTTTGCTGAGAGCATTGAACGGACATTTGTTTACGCATTCAAAACATCTTATACAGTCATAATCAGCGGTATTCTCATAAATATTTATATCCATCGGGCATACCGCATTGCATGTTCCGCATTTTGTGCATTTGCTTTTATCAAGTTTTATCTGAAGCAGGCTTATTTTATTGAAGAGTCCGTATATCGCTCCTATCGGACAAAAGACTACGCAAAAAAATCTCTTTATGGTTATTGCTCCTGCAAAAAATAAAATAACGAAGAATACTTTCAAATAGAAGTAGAATCCCAATAACTGAATAAGGGATGGATTCATAACTATCTGCGCTATTGACGCTTCTATTGTGCCTGCGGGACATACATACTTGCAGAAGAACGGCTGGTGAATGAGGACAGGCATAAGAAGAGTGAGAGCAAGAAATATGAATTTTGTCAGACGAAAGACTCTCTTTATTCTCAATTTTTTTGTTTTGATTTTGAAGAGATATTCCTGCAGTAATCCGAAAGGACAAAGATTGCCGCATCCATATCTTCCTATGAATGCTCCTATTATTCCGAAAAACCCGAAAATGAAATATGGTATTCTCATCATCTTCAATGTCTGCTGAGCCGCTCCTATGGGACAGCTTCCCCATGCGAGAGGGCATGAATAGCAGTTGAGTATAGGCACGCAGACGGATTTCAATTTACCCTGATATAAAGTGATTCCTTCCTTAGGATTGAGAAACAAAAAAGAATTCATAATGAAAGCGGAGACAAACTGTATTATTCTTCTCATGATATTCCTATGCAGTCAAAACAGATGAATCTGCCAAAATTATAAATCAAGGCGAGATTTCCGTTAACAGCCCCCCAGATGATAAGAAGGGAAGATAAAATAAGAATTATGAAAAATATGTGCTTTGCTTTCATTTGTAATTGACCTTGACTGAAGAGATTCCGGATACCATGACCCTCTCTTCATTTATAAACACCTCTATTGAATCGGGAATAGAGAGGTAATCCTTGAAATTTCTGTATGAAGCTATCTTCACATTGTAGATGGCTAAATATGATTTGAATTGAAATGATTTCAATCTGAGAGTGCCTGCGTCAAGATACATCTGAACAAGAGGATGCGCGCTTTCAAGACTGACTATTCTCAAGACGGAGTTCTCTCTCTGAATCATGAAAGAATCCGGAAGCATATGCTTCAGATTATGCGTGAAGACTCCATTGGATGAGTATAAATACAGGTCATAAGAGGAGCCGTTTGAAGTCATTTTTATTTTATCTGCAATTGTCTTAAAACTTCCATCTGAAATGAAAGTGTCATTTGACACATTATCAATCATAATGTTTTCAAATGAGACTGAATCAATGAAGTCATTCACTCTTGAAATTATCGAAAAATCATTGTCACTCATGTTCATTCTGGATTTTATCTCTATGGAAATGCTCCCGACATTCTTTTTTATCTCTCTTTCGGTTTTATCGAAACCGAACAGCAATTCTGTCTTTGAAGGAGTCTTTTGCGCAAAGAGAAAAAAAGAAAAAGAAAAAACGGCAAGGATTATACAGAATTTATTCATTCCACAGTGACTGATTTTGCGAGGTTTCTCGGCATATCAACATCAAGCCCTCTCATGACAGCTATTTTATACGCAATAAGCTGAAGAGGTATGACAGAGAGGATGGGGGAGAATTCCTCTTTTGTTTCAGGAATGTATATTACATCATCGACAATATCCTTTAATATTTTGTCGCCCTTGTTTGCAATCGCAATCACATAGCCCTTTCTCGCCTTTATCTCTTTTATGTTGCTTATTATCTTTTCGTAAATGCTGTCTTTCAAAGCTATCACAAGTGCAGGCATGTTCTCATCTATGAGAGCTATGGGCCCGTGCTTCATCTCTGCGGCAGGATATCCTTCCGCATGAATATAGGATATCTCCTTTAATTTCAGCGCTCCTTCGAGAGCAACCGGGAAATTGAATCCTCTTCCGAGGTAAAGAAAATTTTTCTTTTTATATGATTTTCTGCATATTGAGTCTATTTTGTTTTTATCGTGCAGAATCTCGCTGATTTTTGAAGGAAGCTGTTCTATCTCTTTTATCAAAGAAAGCCCCTGATCAAATGAAAGGAGTTTTTTTCTTCCAAGAGCAATGGATAGAAGTATGAATGCCATCACCTGCGCTGTGAATGCTTTTGTGGATGCCACTCCTATTTCAGGACCCGCATGAGTATATATTCCCGCGTCAGTCTCTCTTGCGATTGTGGAGCCGACAACATTGCATATTCCGAGCACTGTTGCACCTTTGCTTTTGCCCTCTCTGAGAGCCGCAAGCGTGTCAGCCGTCTCTCCGCTCTGCGAAACCACAATAAGAACTGTTCTTTCTGTGATTATAGGATTTCTGTACCTGAATTCCGATGCGTAATCAACTTCAACAGGAATATTCGTATATGATTCAATAAGATATTTGCCTATCAGTGATGCATGCCAAGAGGTTCCGCATGCGGTAATTATTATTCTGTCGGCATCTGTCAGATTTTTGAAATAATCCTTTATTCCGTTGAGTCGCGCTGTGCCGTTCTCTTTGTCAAGACGCCCTGTCATTGTGTCTCTGAGAGAATCAGGCTGTTCGAATATCTCTTTCAGCATGAAATGTTCGTATCCGCCTTTCTCTATCTGTGAGAGAGTCATCTCTATTTCCACAAATTCCGCATCAAGAGCGTCATTCGATTCAACTGTTGATAATTCAATGTCATTTTTTGTTATGTAGGCGACATCCCCGTCCTGCATGTAAAGCACCTGATTTGTGTGAGCGATTATTGCGGAAGCATCAGATGCGATTATCATTTGATTGTCGGATTTGCCTATTACAAGCGGGCTTCCTTTTCTCGCCGCTATGACAATATCAGGATGTTCTGAAAACAAAACAACAATGCCGTATGTTCCGTCCACTCTGTTCAATGCTTTCTTTACTGCAACCATAGGGTCGCCTTTATAAAAATGCTCAATCAGGTGAGCCAAAACTTCAGTGTCTGTGTCAGAGACAAATGTGTGCCCCTTCTGTATCAGATAATTTTTGAGAGTTCTGTAATTTTCAATGATTCCATTATGCACGAGAGAGATTTTGTTAAAACAATCATTGTGAGGATGAGCGTTTATGTCATTCGGTTCTCCGTGGGTCGCCCATCTTGTATGCGCTATTCCTACATTTGATTTGCACGGTTTGTTTGTTTTGAAGAGCTCTTCAAGGTCTTTTATTTTTCCGGCTTTTTTTATTGTCTTGATTTTGGATGTCTCTCTGCATATAAGAGAGACGCCTGAAGAATCATATCCTCTGTATTCAAGGCGCTTCAATCCATCCATCAGTATGCTAAGAGAATCTTTATTCCCTATATACCCGACAATGCCGCACATTTTACAGTATTCCTTCCATCAGTTTCAAAGTCTCCTGAACTCTCTCTTTTGATTTGAATTCAGTTATAATTCTGATTATCGGCTCTGTGCCTGATTTTCTCACATGAAGGAACCCGTCATTGAATTTTATTCTAAGTCCGTCAGTCTTCTCTACTTCATATCCTTTGAAGTATTCTTCGGTTCTTTCAAGAACTGAAGATGACGAGACATCGTATTTTCTCTTTTCCATAAATGTCTTCGGGAAAGTTGATATTATTTCATCAATAGAAAGTTTGCTCTCCGAAAGCATCATTACGAGAAGCGCCGAAGCAACAAGAGCGTCTCTGGTGAGATTTATGGACGGAAGTATGACTCCTCCGTTTCCCTCTCCGCCTATGACCGCTTTATTTGCCACTATTCCGTCAACAACATTCGCCTCTCCCACAGGAGTGCGTACAACCTTGAATCCGAGCTTCTCTCCGAGCATTTCAAGCATCATTGAAGTTGATTGATTAACAACTATAAGCTTAGAGCGGAATTTTGTAAGAGCATAGAGTCCTGATAATGCAAGAGTGTACTCTTCGGATATGCATCCTCTTTCAGGAGTCACTATTGCGATTCTGTCTCCGTCTCCGTCAGTTGCAAGCCCTATGTCGGCCTTAACTCTTTTAACTTCCTTTTCAAGCATCTTGAGATTTGCAGGTATCGGCTCTAAAAGCCTGTTAAATCTGCCGTCAGTATTCGTATTTATTGTGTGAAGCTTTACTCCGAGGTTTTCAAGAAGTTCAGATATGACAATGCTTCCTGCTCCGCTTCCTCCGTCAAAGACCACCTTTAATTTTCTTCTCTTTATCTTCGCTTTGTTGACAAAAGAGAGTTTCATCACTGCCTGAATGTGCTTCTTATACAGGTCGAAGTCATATTTGTTTGATTTGAAATCTCCCTTGAAAGGAAGGGGAGTCTCTTCAAACTTGAGGAATGTCCTGTAATCAATCTGATTTAAAAACCTTCCGTGTTTTGAAACGAGTTTGATTCCATTGTATTCAGGAGGATTGTGCGATGCGGTGATTATGAATCCTCCGTCAAACTTGAAATTCTTCACAAGAAACAGAACTGTCGGTGTCGGCACTATTCCTGTGAAAACAGTATCAAGCCCTTTGTAATTTAGGGTATTCAGAAAGATTTCGGAGAATGCTCTTCCTGATTTCCTTGTATCCATGCCTCCGATGATTTTGCCCTTTGAAACAAAATCAGAGAATATGGATGCGAATTTTGCAATCCTCATGGGATTGAGATCCTCTCCGACGAGACCTCTTATGCCGGAAACGCTTCTTATTAGTGTCATAGTCTGTTATTATATATATAATGTCAAATTAGTCAATATAATACTTCAAAAAACAGCAGAAAGTTAAAGCGATTATGATTGGAAAGTTGGATAAGCTGCGTATAAATAATAATATATCAACTTCTGTGGAAAAAAGTAATTCCTAAATTCAATTCAAAAACAGGATTCTTTCCGATTTCTTTCCAACAAACTCCTCCGCCTAAATATGGCATAATATAAGAGTTGCGGAATACTTTAATCTCATTCTCTAACATTAAATTAAAATAATAATTAGACCTTCTTGTCTCTTTACCCTCCAAAACATTTACAGAATAAAGGGTATCCTTTCCAAATTGGATCCTTGTTGATAGATTGACATAACTATTGTTGAATATATTTGATTTATATGTATTTAATGATGCATAAATTCCAGCCTCGCCATAATACATTGCAAATAATGCATCAATATCCAAACCGACAGAAATTGATGGGAAATTAACCTGTTCTTTAATTATCTCTTCTATGCAAAACAAATCTATATACGGAAAACCGATATAAAATCCCGTATTGAATCCTTTTCCCCATCCTTGCCTGAAAAAGAAATCTAAAAATGGAGTAGAGAAAGGATGAATACTGTATGTTCCAAAAGAGTAAATTGATGATATTAGCTTAATATCATCATCATTGTAATCTTTCACAGCTGCCGCAGAAGAATTTAAATTCATACCCAATTCATATTGATTCGGCTCCAATACTCTTGCAGAATGAAATAGTGTCACACAGTTTGTGAATATTAAAACCAATCCAAAGAATCCAATTATCCGCCTCATAGGTAAAATACTCCTTTTTAAATTTTATTACGAGTATTTTTAAAAAAGAATGTGATGCCAAGATCCACTTCTATAAGTTTATTGTAATCTTGTATTGGAAACTGACCAAAATACGGCAAACTCACTGCACAATATGGGAAAAAATTCAATCCATCAAAAGTGCCGATTTCATTACCGAGAATTAAACTTGCTTCAACACAGTTTTCATCTTCAAGATAAAAATAGAAAGCATCTGCTACATTGGCTGTTTCAATAAATCTTCTTCCAAATCTTAATCTCATTGAAGGATTCAAATAAGGATTTTTTATAATTTGATTTTTAAAAAGATCAACAGATAAAAAATAATCGTATTCTCTATGAAACAAAAAATAGACAGCACAAAACTCAAATGTCATTGATACTGAAGGAATATACTTGCTCTCACTGATTATTCTTTCTTGTAGTGAAATACCGACATAAGGCAAACCAATATATGCACCTAAGTTCGTACCATATTGAAATCCCCATTTTCCAAAAAATGAAAATGGCGGAGTTGATATCGGCATAGTTAATGCGAGGTTATCGTTTAGCACAAAATTGCTGATTCCAATGTCAGCATTTGCTCCGTAATCATATTCGCCGGGCTCCAATACTCTTGCAGAATGAAACAGTGTCACACAGTTCGTGAATATTAAAACCAATCCAAAGAATCCAATTATCCGCCTCATAGGAAAATGATAGCACTAAATAAAAGTATATTCAAGAGATTTGATACAACAATATTGACTTGAATGTATTTTATAGTAAACTTATACTATGGGAAAAAAGATAGTATTTATTGTAACACTTTCAGTTTTTATTTTCAACATATTGATGCCTTACGAACTTATAGGCATAGTAGGAGATGTACATAAAAAAGAGATGCTCATAAAAAAATCCTACTATGCCGAAAAGGTTGTTTTCCCATTTTTCGGAGCAGACTCAATAAAAATTGACGGAATACTCGCTGAAAAAGCTGATTCAGTATCTCTTGACGCCACATCTCTGCTAAAGAAGATAACTTTGTATTCTCCAACAACAATAGATGAGCAAATAGTCCATTTTTTAAAATTTGAAAATAAAAGTGTACTGATATTTGATGAAGAATATAAGGGGTTGTATGATATAAATAATAAGACAGTCATAAAGTATGCTAATTACTTTAACGCTTTTTCTTTTATAATGCCTGCGCTTTCCCTGCTCCTTATCCCTTCCATCTATTTTTATGCCAATGTAATAAGAGAAGAAGCAAATGACTATGAAAAAAAAGAGTACATAGCTCAGGTTCAACCGACTTTTTATTTTTTTATGTTTGCATTGCTCTATTCACTAACAGAAGTTATGGAAAATAGCATTTTAAAGAGAATTTTCAAAGACAAAACTGATATCACTGATATCAAGGAAAATTATACAAAAGGATTTAACCGAGCTGTTTATAAAAATCGTGAGTTGGAAAATCTTAATTCTCAATGGTCTGCATTTAATGCCCTGCATTTAGGTATTCCGGCTGCTGCTGCTCTTGCACTGATATGGAAGGGATGTGAATACTATAGAGTTGATATTTACGGTGTCGTAGGGATTTGGGGTTTATTCATTCTTATTCAGTATATAAAAAATCAGATTTTCTTGAATTTTGATAAAGACAGAATATTCATAAAAGCTTCCATGATAACAAAAAACAAGGATATGTTTTTTTTGAGAGGTTATATTGATGGATGTTATGAAAAATAAAAGCATTTGCTTTATTTTGATCATATTTGCCTCTATTACACTGGCAGGAGAGATTATAGATTATATGCTTGAGCCTTTGCCCTCAGGCGAAAGCGAGGAGCGTGTACTTGTAGAGAAAAATCAAGTTAAAGAATATTTGAAATCGCTTGACAATTCGCTCTCTCAAGCAAAAATAAATAATGTATCAGCGGATTCATTCTCAGAGGATAAGCAAATTATGCAATCTCCCGTTGAGGTGGTGACTATTCACTCATCAAGTGATTCTCTTTTTATTAAAGAACGAACGAATTTTCTAGAAGGACTCAAAAGAGATTACAAGTTTTCAAGAGAGAAGAGAATTAAAGAAAATATTGTCAGCGAGATGGCAAGAACTTCGGTTTTAGGAACTATTATTTTAATTCAGACGGTGTATTTCCCGTATCGTTACTTGATGTATAAAGACAAGCCCGCGAATCTTCTCAGTGCAGGTACAATGATAATAATTGATGTGATACTGCTTATGACTCATTGGCAGGGCACACAGCAGATTTATAAAGAATGAAAAAAATAATACTCATTTTCATTTTGGTTCCAATCATTATTTTATCTCAAGAGAAATCGCTTCTTGATAGTTATAAAAATGGTTATGATGATGGAAGAAAATTTGCTCAAAAAAACAAACTTGAATATACCAAGGTGATATCCAAAAAAGGTGTTGATTGTCTCCCAATCTTTTTAACAGATGCTGTAATGGGATTTTTGATTCCGGCGACCGCAGTAATTTTTTCAGCGACAATAATAAACAATGACAGCATCAGCGAAGATAATATCAGGAGTGTCCTATTGGGTATGGTGGTCTGGGCGGAATTAGAATTGGTTTTCTTCAGAGGGATGAATTGTTATATTGGGATGAATAGGTGTGCTGACGAATTTGACATTTTAAAAATCAAAACTGAATTTCCTAATGCTTCATATAAAGCAGGGTTCATTGATGGAGCAAAAGCCCTCTATAACAAGAAATTCAGATTTTAAAGAATTTATTAGAATATTTGAAAATCAAGCGAGAGTCCAAAATAAGCAAAGAACTCTTGTTCGTTTGTCATTTCATTTCCGATACCCAGTTCAATATTAACTGCATGCATCAAATCTACAAACGGATAAAAAGCAGCTCCGATAAAAAATGCCGAACCCCAGTCAGTATTATTTGAATATTCAAGAGATGCTCCTGAATATGCTCCGATTGTATTTCCGAAATCCCTTCCATAGTAAATAGTTCCCTTTGCTCTCGTAGGAAGTAAATCCTCAAGCGTGCGCCATCCAATCTGCAATTTACCGGTGACTATATCATTCTCCTTTTTGAAGAAAAGGTATTTTGCCCCGCAAAAACATCTTTGAATGTCGGTTGATGCGCTCAATTCTATTTTATCAGTCATACCGAAGCGGAATTTCATTTCATTTAACAGGGGATATTGATTGTTGTAATAATTCTCGTCTTTTCCAGTTACAATTGAAACCGGATAAGATCCTGATGCAGACGCTACAACAGAGTGTGTGCCAACAAGCCGTGCCTGTTCTATCATCGGGATGCAACCTGAAAATAAAAGTAATATAAAAATAAGAGGGATAATTAATTTCATTTTCTCATGAATAAAGATATGTTAAAACTTATTTCAACAGATATAGGTCCATCCGCCCAGGATACATTGCCATAAATTGTTTCAATACCTACTGATACAATCATATAGGACGAACTTTTAACTTGTGATTCATTCCCGATTGTTATCCCTAAACTGGGTACGGAACCCGAATTCCCGTAGCCATCAAAAAGATCTATTGTACTCCATGACTTGTAACCTCCAATTAACTTGATAAAAGGATTGATACGGCCATTATCATTGTAATTGCTTTTAAAAATATCCACTGAAGCATGAAGAGCAAAATCATTGTATAGCAGAAGCGATGTGAAACTGATATCTCCTGTTATAGCGTATGAAGCCCTGTCTTCAGATTCTTCAAGAATTTGTTTTGTTACAAAAAAATCAACAAACGGAAGACCGAGATATGCGCCCGTGTTTATTCCGTTCTCCCAGCCCGAACGGACAAAAAGCGCAACAGGAGGAGTTGTCAATATCATAGGTTCTAACTGATTGAAGTATGTATTTTCAGCGTCTTGAGCAACAGAACCGGCAAAAACAAACGAACCTCCCGTTTCATATTCGCCGGGCTCCAATACTCTTGCAGAATGAAACAGTGTCACACAGTTTGTGAATATTAAAACCAATCCAAAGAATCCAATTATCCGCCTCATAGGAAAATGATAGCACTAAAAAGACATAAATTCAAGTATCATTGCTGAAAGATGTTGACTTAATATATGAATGTAGTAAAATAATCAAATGGGGAAAAAAATTGTGTTGGGTATTTCAATCTTCATTTTTACATTCACTGCCATATTTCCTTATGAGATAGTAGGCATAGCAGTGGATTCTTTAAAAACGGAAGTACTGCTGAAAAAGGAGAAGTACGGCGAAAGCATTTCTCTTCTAAGCTTCGGTGCTGATTCCATCAGAATTGACAAGGCTAATGTAACCGCAGACGACTCGATAACCATAGACGACAGTGAGCTTGTAAGAAGTGTGGAGTTTTTCTCCCCCGGCATGAGTCCGGACAGCATGCTCTTATTCATGTCGCCCAGCAACAAAAACATTCTGCTCTTTGACGGAAAGAGAAGAGGACTCTATACTCTAACAAAAGACGGTCTTAAAAAATATGAAAGCTATTTTTCCGCATCGTCCTTTCTCTTGCCTGCTTTGACATTTTTGGTTATTCCGGTCTTATTCATTTTCGGCAAGGTGCGTGGCAGGGACAACAAAGACATTGAAGAGATATATACCAGCCAGATAGGGCCGACTTTCTCATTCTTTGTCTTATCACTTCTATACTCGGCTACTGAAGTTGGTATCAGCAAACTGATTTCAACGACATTTACAGAGAAAACAGACCTGACACAGATACGGAAAAATTATCTTGATGGATTTTTTGCATCAAAGAACAACAAGAAGATGAATACTATAACTGATTTTGCAATTTCTTCGGCTGGATTTTTGATGCTACCGGTTCCGATTGCGATGATAGCTGTTATTTTTGTATATCGCGGATTGAATGACCAAAAAGACGCATCTTTGGCAGGTTTGTTATGGATTCTATTCTCAATCATTCATTACTCTAAAAATGTGATTTATCTGTTAAAAGATCCACAGATAAATATTACAAAACTATCCATTGCTCTGAATGAAGGAGATCTTTTTTACCTGAGAGGTTACATTGACGGTTTCAATGAACAGTAGGCTTTTACTGCTTTTGTTTGTTCTCGAGTGGGGAACAATACTTCGGGGAGAAATAATTGATTTCAGAATTTCCATTATTGATTCATCGGCTATTGAAGAGAGGGTTTTAGTGGAAAGAGAATATGTTGATGATTATCTTTCTTCTCTCAATGCATTTGTTTCATCGTGGGAATATGTCGACTCTGTCAAAATAAAATGTCTTTCATCGCTTCCCTTCGAAATTAAAACAACTCATCACACTTCTGATTCTGCTTTTCTATGGAGAAGAACTGCCTCTCTTGAGAAGATGAAACGAAAGTATGAATTTTCAATTACGAAACGGAGAAATAAAAACCAGAGAATTGAGTGGATTAGAAATGTTATTAGCTACGGGACAATATTCCTTCAGACAGGAATTATCCTTTATAGAGTATTGTTTGATCAGAACGCTGAAAAGTCCCTCTACGAGCTGGGTGTGGTTTCCTTCATGGATATATGCATTCTTTTAATACACTGGCAGTCAACTCAAATGATCTACCAAGAATGAAGAACCTGATTATATTTTTGATTATAATGCCTGTTCTTGTCTTGGCAAATGAGCCGACCATGAGGGATTATTACAGAATGGGATATGATGAAGGAATAGAGTATGCCTCAAAAAATAAAATCAACAGCGGAAGTTCTTATTGTGCAGATGCCGGTTACTGCCTGTCCCTTTCTTTAACCGATATAGTAATGAGTTTTGCGGCATCCGCATCAGGAATTATCCTTTTAATCATAATTGCTGACAATAATGATGAGTTGTACGATGAGTGGGGCACCCTTGTATCAACCGCCGTGATAATGGGGATTGAGGCGATTTTCTTCAGAGGTGTGAATCTTCTCTTTAAACAAAAAAGAAGAACAGATGAATTTGACCTTCTGAAAAAGAAAAAGGACTTCCCCAATGATTCCTATAAAGCTGGATTCATTGAAGGTGCGAAGTCGGTTTATAACAAAAAGATAAGATTTTAGTATAACTTATGCCCAGAATAATTTTAAGGGGGAGAAAATGAAAAAAAACATCTTCTTTGGCAACTCAGTTAAGATATCTTTACTGTCAATTCTTGCTTCAATTGTCTTTTTAACATCCGGATGTTCGTTCATACATCCTGAATCAAGATATCTGACCAAAGTGTCGGATGAGGGTTTTGAAGGACCTTTTTCTGTGATTATTACAGATTCTCTTATTTTCAGCTATTCTTATGGTTATATTTTGGAAGTCTACTCTTGCACTCCTTCAGAACCGCTCACTCTTCTAAAATATTTAGAATCCGATGGAGATTTAGGGTCTCTTAAATATGACGGAAAGCACCTTGCCGCATTCAAAGATTCGACTCTGATAATTTATCACCCTGTATCACTTGTCAGAATCTGCGAAGAGCACGTACCTTATGAATACGGTTCTGTTGAAATTGATGACACAATTCTCTATTTCATACCTGATTATCTCTATTCCGATTATATATTTGTGTACAGAATTGATTTCCAGCTTCAAAGCATGACTCTCATCGATTCAATCTTTGAACCGAATACGCATGAACTGACAAGAGGATTGGAGTTTTACTTTCTGCTACAAAATGATTCGCTCTTCTTCTGCGAGATGAAGATTGATTCTTTAAAAAAAATAGGAGGATTTTCTGCACAATGGATTACACCCCGGATAAAAGAGGATACAGTCTTCTTCACTTCCCTTGGACATCAAGTGTATGAGTACTATGTGGAGAATGGAATCCTCAAAAGCGACACCATAGTGATTGATGCGACTTCAATCAATATGGAAGACAAAGGAATAGGCAGTGTTTTTCCAGACGATGATTTTTTCTATATAATATTCATGGAAAATAATGCGGATTATCTCTTCGCATACTCAAGAAAGGACAGAAAATTCGTTTCTTGGATAGACGAACCCGGAGTTTGGAAATGCGTAGCAAACAGTTATTTTCTTTATACAAATACTGGAATATATAAAAAACCCGAATAATTAAAATATCTGAAAGTCAAAGGCAATACCTGCATAGAAATAGTCTCTGTGGGAATAAGTAATTTTCCTAATGAATCCACCCTCAATTTTCACCGCATGCATCAAATTCTCTACCGGTCTGAACGAAATCCCTGCAAAGCACATTCCCGCATAATCATATTTGCCGGAATACTCAATGGAAGTGCCTGTGTAAATGCCAATATTCTTGTCTATTTTTCTTCCGTAATAAAGAGTTGGTTTTATCATTGAAGGCATTATCTCTTGAAGTATAAGACTCCCCATCATAATCTTTGCAGTTACTATATTTTTGTCTTTCTCAAAAATTAAAAATTTTACTCCGGCGCTAATCCTGTCAAAATCCATCTGACCGCTTACCTCTATCTTATTTGAGAGTCCAAATCTTATCTGTATTCCGCCGAATGCATACTGGTAGTTATCGAATCCCTGACTGTAAATAATATGGTCATCTTCGATAAAATTTTTGTATGCTGAAGCCGACGCAACCACAGAATTTTTTTCCAGAAGCTCGGCTTGCTCAAGCATCGGAAGACATCCTGTAAAAAGAATTAATATGGGAAGCGCTATAAAAATTTGCTTCATGATTTTTTATACCTTCTTGAAAGAGTGAAGTTTAAATTCAATTCAAACGAATAGGGGCCTTCTCCCCAGGATTTTCCACCATACATACCTTCAAAGGAAGCTGAAACAATCATGTAAGATGTTGCAGTGATTTTCATTTCATTTCCTATTACTAAGCCAAGAACCTGAAGGGTTCCGGAGTATGTGGACCCTGAAAGAATATCTGCAGAATTCCACGCTTTGAACCCCGCCCTGATTTTAATGAATGGATTAATATTGTCATTGTTATCATATCTGCTTTTAAACAAATCAAGCGATGCCGCTGCTGCATATTCATTATAGAATAGCAGGGAAGTCAAAGAAAAATCGACAGTAAGAGCAGTAGAAGGATGATTTTCACTCTCGCGCGAAATCAGTTTTGTGACAAAGAAATCTATAAAGGGAAGTCCCAGATATGCACCTGTATTGACTCCATTGTTCCAACCGTTTCTGATGAACAATCCTATTGGAGGCGTCGTCAGAGGCGTATATTCAATATAACTTTTCTTATAATAATCAGCATACTCTTGAGTCGCCATTCCTGCAAGTGTAAACGACCCTCCCGTTTCAAATTCGCCGGGCTCCAATACTCTTGCAGAATGAAACAGTGTCACACAGTTTGTGAATATTAAAACCAATCCAAAGAATCCAATTATCCGCCTCATAGGAACATGATACTCCTTTTTTTAAAAAATTACAAGTATTCCATCATCTCTTGTCCGATGACTCCCGCGTAAAGTTCGATGTATGGTCTGACGGGCGATGAGAGAATCTTCGGGAAGAGTACTGATTCAATCTGGAAGAACCCCACTGATTCGTTCATTTTCACATCAATTCTTATAGGTTTTCTGCTTCCTTTTGAAATGGATAAATCCTGAATCGCTGTTGACGAGTATCTGTGTATGTCGCCCACTTTCGGCTTCGTCTTCAGAAGAGTCGGAATCCTCGCTCTTCCTTTCTCCATATCGCAACCGTCTCCTATCAAAACAAGGCCTGCTTCAATGGAGTGTATCTTCTGAGTAGCCATGTGTCCTGCGATGCCCTCCATTATAAGAGAGCGCAGGATTATTTTTTTCTCAGCATCATTTTTATAGACTGCATTTAACAGACGGTCTATGATATTGACTGCAAAAATCATTGAATATATTTCATGATTTTCTCTTCCCACTGTCATTCCTATGTCATGGAGCATTGAAGCGGTGAATACCGCAACCTTGCTGTCCTCAACAGTACCCACCTGTTCGGAGACAAGAGAAAACTGAATGCCTGCGTCTTTTAGAAGGTCAAACATTATCATAGCGTTAAGGGACGCTGTCTTCATGTGCACTGGACCATGGTCATTGAATCCCAGACGCTTGATTGAGACAATGTTGGCATAATCCATAAGATTTCTTATTTCAATGTCGGAAAATATAAGATTCGCCATTTCCAAGCATTTTCCGCTTAGTCTTTTAAGAAGCTCCCTTTCAAGAGCAGTCTCTTTTTTTGATTTCAAAATAATCTCCTTTTTATTTTATTGTTGCAGTCGCGCCAAACTGCATCTTTTTTGTTATCTCGTTGAATGTTAATACAATTCCAGGGTATATGGAAAATACAGAAAGGTTTACGCACATATTTAGGGATATTCTTGATGCGAGTTCTCTTTTTCTCTCATAAAAGTTGAATCCTGCAAGCTGGCTTGCTGATACGGAGATGTAGTCGAATCTTAAAGGCAGAGATGTAATTGGCTCTACTGGTATGCTACTGTTGATAAACATCAACGGTATAACCACTCCGGCCTTAATGTAAGTGAAATCATGAATGTATGATTCTTCTCTGAAACCGTCCTCGGATGCAAGAAGCGACAGTCTCTGTTGTGAAAAACTGAAATTGAAGGGCACAACATTGGATTTTGTAACAATAGGCTCAGAATATGCGTAAAAAATGTTGGCATCCAAAAATAGATTTGTGTTCCAAGCAGGGCTTGTATAAACAGTATAGCCTATTTTGAATCCGAAATCGTACTTTTGTGAGGTGTCTTCAACAAAAGCAAAATAAGACGTAGAGGAAAACTTGTATCCTTCTGACGGAGTAATGCTCATTATTGAGCTCTCATAATCAGAAATTCCGGTTTCTATATTAATACCCTTTTTTACAGCAAAAGAAGTCTTTTCGAATGAGACAGATGGAGTCATATAAGCAGAATTGAGTGCTTTAATATGCGACAGATCAGACGAAAGTGAAATGGAATAAATATTAGGTAAAAATTTGTGTATTCCTGATGAAATGAAGTTTGTAAAATCCCGCTGAAAATCCAGAGAGAGGGATATGTCATTTTTAAAATATGAGGAGGTTATTGTAAGAGATGTAGGATAGTTGAAACCTCCAAGATCTTTGTCCTGCATCAAATAAAAATTTGGAGAGGAGGCGAGTAAGAACGTGAGGGATTGCGAAACATCTGAATTTAACATTATGAAGGGAAATCCGGCAGACAGAAGATAATCTGTAAAATATGTAGCCGGAAGAATGTAGGGAAGAAAGACATAAGCACCGGGTCCTGAGAATCTCGGAATTATGTATTTACCCTGATTTTTGATCTTGATATTGTCATTCTTTATCGAAGTGTACTGTTCTAATTCCTCCATTGTCACAGGTAAAAATACCTGCTCAATTATATCTGATTCATATATATCATCTCCGTCTTTGCTTAAATCCTGAACATAAATTTTGCCTTTCTCTTCATCAACAGAATAAGAACTGACATTATACAAAGAGGAATAGATTTTTTGAATTCTCTTTTCATCCATATCATAAAAGTAAACCGAATTGATTTTTTCTCTGTCGGATATGAAATAGAATCCGTCTCTTGTAATGCTCCACTGGGGTTTGAAATCAGTAGCAATGTCCGATGTCATGAAACTGTCAGTTCTCTCACTCAGATTAAAGAGCGCAATATCTGTAAATCCGCCCTTTCTGTAGCATGAAAGGAGTATCTCATCAAAGTTTTTAATGGAGATTGAATAATATTTGTATTCCGAGTCAAGCGTGAATGAGTCAATAGCCGCTCTCTTTGAAAGGGAGTAGATTATTATTCTCTGTTCTTCGAAATTGTTTCTGATGAAGAGCAAAGTGTCCCCCAAGGCATCGCATCCGAATCCTCTTCTCGTGAACGGAAGCGCCTCAAGTTTGTTCGTGTTCAAATCAAACTGATAAATATCAAAAAACATATTTGTATTATCATAGACATCAAGCATGTCCAAATAGATTTTATTCTCTCTCACGACAAAATTTGTGGAGTATGTGACTCTGAATAATTCTCTCTCTGCGCCTTTATAATTTTCAACAAGCCTCTTGCCTCTGTGAGGGAATGATTTAATGTAATATAATTTACCATTGCACACAAAGGGCAGGGAATTATCATAACCGCTGTCGGATATTTTTTTTCTGTCATTGAATATCATTGATGATTTCAATTTATTCGTCTTATCCTCCACATCCTTATAAACATCTTTTAATACATCGGAGGGATATGCTCCCATACTGGCGCGCATCAGAAGATCCGGGAATAAGACTGAAAATGGAAGCAGAGAGCAGAAATCAAGACGGGTAAGATTGCTTATTGAAGAATTATATTTTTCCTTATATTTATCAAATATATACGGACCGTAAAGATACGGAAGAGTGCTGTACGGAAAGAATCTGTTAAAATACGATGAAGCATTTCCAATCGGCTGTATTGCAGAATCTATAAGCATTGTGCGGAGTATTGCTTCATAATTTGTATCCTTCATTCTTCCCCGTTTTATTGTGGATTCATTATAAACAGTATATCCTTCGAGAAAATACATTGGATATGCCATATTGGGTGCGTAAAAAAGAGAATTCCGCGTGAATGAGAGGCATGACGGCCTTGTTGATGAAAGATGAAATGCATGAGTGAGTTCGTGAGTCAAAACATACTCAACCCATTCCTCATGCTTTGCTATGAATGTCGGGTCTGGATTCGCGAGATAAATATTCACGACAGGATTCAAAAGAGGAGATGAAAATCCGTTCGGCATATCAGACTGGTCAGTGATTATCAAATTTACTTTGGAATATATTTTTGCCTGCATAAGAATTGAAAGAGTATCATATACACCTTCGGCTATGCGCGCTATCTGGGGAATCATATCGGAAATATCCGATTTGTATGTGTAAATAAAATGCTTTGAAGAGGAGACGCGGACATCTGTCATACTGTCAAAAACCCTCAAAGAGAGTGTTGCAGAAGATAAAGCCAAAGATGCGATTAGAATAATAAATATTAACAGTTTTTTCATAATAATAAAACCCCCGACTTTGTTATTGAAATTTTCATCTTTAAGTATATTATAGTATGTATATGAAAAGTCAAGAACTCTTATTCAATTTAGGATTCTGCCAGATGAATATTGCATTTGAAAATACAAAGAAAAATCTTAAAAGGATTGAAAAGTTTTATGAGAAGACAAAGACAGACATTTTAGTCTTCCCCGAGCTCTCTTTGAGCGGATATGAAATTGAGAACAGAAGAACTCTTAAAGAAATATCTTTTGAAAAAAAGAACAAAGAATTTAAGAATCTGCTGAGAATCTCCCGCGATATGAATAAAGCAATAGTATTCGGATTTTCAGAGAGAGAAGGAAATAAATTATTCAATTCGTCAATGCTGATTGACGAAAGAGGAAGAAGCTTTGTTTACAGGAAGAGCCATCTTTTTTTTAACGAGAAGAGACTCTTTGATAAGGGCGATACAGGATTTTTCACAAATCGCGTCAAAGGCGCAAAGGTGGGGATGATGATATGCTTCGACTGGTTCTTTCCTGAAGCAATGCGCACGATTTCTCTTATGGGGGCAGACATTGTAGCGCATCCTTCAAATCTTGTAATGCCTTACTGTCAGGATGCTATGAAGACAAGATGCCTTGAAAACAGGGTCTTCGCTGTCACTGCAAACAGAATCGGAGAGGAAGAAAATTATAAATTCACCGGAGGAAGCCGAATAACAGGAGTGAACGGAGATATTCTTGCAGACAGCGGAAAGAAGAATGAGTGCATTAAGACCTGCTTTATTGATTTGAAAAAATCAAGAAGCAAAAAAATAAATAAAGAGAATGACCTTTTCAAGGATAGGAGAAGAGAATTGTATGTGCTGTGAAAAAATGCCTTATTATCCAAAATGCTTCGTGTGCGGTCAGGAGAACAGCATAGGCCTTAAGATGGTCTTTGAGTATGATAAAAAAAACGACATTGTGAGAAGCAAAGTTACATTCACGGAAAATCATGTGGGTTATGAGGATATAATTCACGGAGGAATTGTCACAACAGTTATGGATGAGGCAATGGCTTGGATGGGCATAAAGAAGACTGGGCTCATGTGCCTAACGAATAAACTCAATGTTGAATTTAAGAAAGCGGTAAAATCAATGAATGAGTACTCAGTAGAAGCAAAAACTGAAAAAATAAGCGAAGACAAAATTTATATGAGTGCTCGGATTTTGGACGGAGACGGAAATGAATGCGCAAATGCGGAAGGCGAGTTTCTCATCATGAAGGGAAGAAAGTCGTCAATGATGTATGAAAAGATGAAAAAACATTAGGAGGAAAATATGGCATTTGAAAGGGAAAAAGTCAAATCAATGATAATTACAACCGAGCTTGAACTTGTTGGCATGATTCATATTCCGCCCGGAGGCCGCCTCACGGATTTTTTGAACAATCTTGCGAAGCCTTTTATTCCTGTGACTGACGCTGACATTAAAACCAAAGACGGAAGAACATTTCACACGGATTTGATGCAACTTAATAAAGATTATATTATTGTAATCATTCCCGAAGATTCAATAGCGTTGTAAAAGATTGCAGAGCAATTGATGACATGCGTAGCGTCGGCTCACACACTGCCTCTATAGCTCGCGGCAGTAAGCCCGGCGCTCA
>DCUY01000096.1 GCA_002327905.1 Caldifarciminota bacterium UBA2202
CGGGGCAGAGCTTTTTTGCGCTCACACGCAGATTCACTATCTTACTGTTATCATGTTTGATTTTGGAGTGTATGCTCTTCACAAAATCCTCAAGGAGGAGCCATCTTTTTGACTTTGCCGTCTTTACAGCGGAATTGAAGACTAAAGAATAATCGACTATGCCTCTCTCTTTCTCCGTATAAAAAATATCCAAAACGATTCTGTTTCTCTTTATTTTTTCGGCTTCGGCTATTCCGATAAAAAGATTGAGTTTGATTGAATTTAATTTTACTTCAAACATTCTTCGCCTCGATTATGCCTATTGGGAGTATCATCTCCTCCATGGAGACTCCTCCATGCTGGAAAGTATTGAAATATTCCTTTTTATACTGATTGAATTTAGTCGAGTAAACAAGATACCCGTTGCCTGTGGCAAGATACCATTTGTCGCTCTTCTTGGGCACAGGGAGTCCGAACTCTTCAGGGCTGTCCAGAATCATAATTGAATTGTTCTGCGGCTGTATTGAAGAGCCGAATTTGTATTTGAGATTTATTGAGACATCCTTCCCGGTATTCATAAGAAGAGGGTCCTTTGAAATTATCGAACCATGGTCTGATGTTATAACTATTGAATTTTCCTTGGATATGAGATGCGAGAAAAAATCGAGGAGTCCGCTTGAGCGGAACCATGTTGATATGAATGCAAGAAGGGAATTTTCGTCCGGAAGCATATCCTTTAAAATTTCGCTCTCGCTTCTGAAATGCGTGAAAACATCCATTATGTTTATTATCAGAACATTCAAGCGGTTTTTTTGAAATCTCGAGAATGTCTGAATGTATCTGTTCAAAGCCTCATTTGTAGAAACTTTGGCATAGGAGATATCCTCCATTGCCATATCCCGCCTCATCTTTATTCTCAAAAATTCCTCTTCATGATGGTTCTGCGACATTGAATCTGCAAAATCCCATCTTTCAGGATATTTCATCGCAATTTCCAATGGGAGCATACCGCTGAATATTGAATTCCTGCTGTAAGGAGTTGCAGTGGGCAGTATTGAATAGTATGATTTCAGAGTTGTCTTGAATGTACTGTCAAGAAATGTCTCCAAAAGCAGATAATGGTCATACCTCATGCAGTCGATCAAAATGAAGAAGACTTTTTTATTCTCCTTTAAAAGCGGAATCACATGATTATCCAGAAGAGTGTGCGACATAACAGGCGCATTGCCTCCGCGCAGCCAATCTCTGTAATTTTTATAAATGAATTTTGAAAATCCGCTGTTAAGCTGGCTCTTCTGCATAGAATGCATGTCCATCAGGTCTCTCTCCATCTCCCTGTTTATCCTCAGATTCCACTGACTCATCGTGTGATGTATATCGGCATAGACTCTGCTGTCCTGAGTCGACTCAAGAAGGTCATTCATGCGCCGTATTGTTGAAGAGTAATTTCTTCCGAGATTCTCTTTTATCCTGCTCTTTTTTTCTATTATTCTTTTTATGGTTGCAAGCATCTGCAGAGGGTTCACCGGCTTTATCAGATAATCGTCGACTCTCTCCGAAAGGGCGGAATCAATTATGGATTTGTCATCCGCCTTCGTCACCATTATTATAGGAGTGTTCTGTGAATTTTCTCTTATGCGCGACAAAGTCTCTATTCCGTCCATTCCGGGCATATACTCGTCAAGAAAAACGAGGTCATAGGAATGCTTTTTTGTGAGTTCGATCGCATCCGCTCCGTTTGAAACAGTTTCAACATCAAAACCCTCAGTCTCAAGAAAATACATCATTGAGCGGAGATTGTCAGCTTCGTCGTCAATCCAGAGGATTTTCTTCTTCATTTCCCTGAGTCTTTGTAGGAAGGTTGATTGCGAATCTTGTCCCTTTTCCGGCCATTGTGTATTCGAGAACAAGTTTTCCTTTGTGGAATTCCTCAATGATTTTTTTTGAGAGAGGGAGGCCGATGCCCCATCCGTATTTTTTTGTGGAGAATCCAACTTCAAATATTTTTTCAAGATTCTTTTTCTCAATTCCGTTTCCATTGTCTGATATTTTTATCACTGCTTTATTCTGCTCCGCCCATGTCTCTATTGATACTTCTCTGTTTTTGGATTCTTTTAAAGCATCCATGCTGTTTTTAATTAGATTTTCTATTGACCATTTAAAGAGGTCCTTGTCTATAGGCACAAGCAGTTTTTTTGAGCTTTTGAATACAAATTCTATTCTGTGGCCTTCGGATTGCGGAGCGCGTGATTTGAAATATTTTATTATTTCCTCTATCTCCTGATTTATATCGACAAGCTCTATAGTCAGAGGCGAACCTATCTTATTGAACCTGTTTGCAATAATCTCAAGTCTGTTGGAATCTTCGCTTATTCCGCTCACTATTCTTCCGTCAATGTTCTTGTCTTTAAGAATCTGCACCCATGCCTTCAGAGATGTAAGTGGAGTTCCTATCTGATGCGCAGTCTCCTTAGCCATTCCCGCCCAGATTATGTTCTCTTCAGATTTTTTGTAGAATAGGAATCCGTAGATTCCCACTAAAACGAAGATTGATGAGACTATTATCTGAAAAAATGGGGCAAACTGAAGCCGTTTGTACAAGGGGTCGACCCCCATGTGTGCAATTGCAAAGACCCTGTCATTGTATTTTATTTCAACAGGTTTGTTTTCATTGTCAAGCCGGCTTATCATCCGTCTTATATCTGCCTGATACTTAGGATTTTCGTCAAGAGAGAATATTGTATCAAGGTATCCTATGTTTCTCCAAGCAACTGGATTGTCGAGCGAGTCTGTCACTATTATCGGAAATTTTATGTTTTGAATTATCTCTTCAAATATTATTTCATCAGTCAGATTTTGCCCGTCTTTTGTGAACATATCCGATGTGAATCTTGCGAATATTCTTGACTGCATCAAAGATGTCTCTTCAAGCTTGAATATGATATCCTGAATATAGAGGAATGAAGCCAAAGATACGGCAAGAAGAGCTACAAGAAAATATGATTTCAGAAAAAACGGATTTTTTTTATTCATGGTCATCCATCTATTCTGTCTCTGCCTTTTCGCTTTGCGTCATACAGCGCGTCATCAACCCATTTGAGAAGCGACTCTATATTATCCGCATCATCTGGATATGTTACTATTCCGAGGGATATTGTCAGTTTTATGTTCTGCACAAACTTATGCTCTTTGACTTGCTTTATCACTCTCTCGGACAGAGCGTGAGTGAACACTTTGCCTGCTCCCGGAAGAATTATAAAAAATTCGTCTCCTCCGTAGCGCGTCA
>DCUY01000099.1 GCA_002327905.1 Caldifarciminota bacterium UBA2202
CGGGGCAGAGCTTTTTTGCGCTCACCCTTAAATTCTTTATATTGCCATTATCATTCTTGATTTCAATGTGGATGCTCTTCGCCAGATCTTCAAGGAGGAGCCACTTTTTTGATTTTGCCGTCTTTACTGCGGAATTGAAGACAGAAGAATAATCGACTATGCCTCTCTCTTTCTCCGTATAAAAAATATCCAAAACTATTCTGTTTTTTTTAATTCTTTCAGTCTTGGTTATTCCTACAAAAAGACTGAGTCTTATTGAATTTAATCTCACTTCAAACATTCTTCGCCTCGATTATGCCTATGGGGAGTATCATCTCTTCCATGGAGACTCCTCCATGCTGAAAAGTATTGAAATATTCCTTTTTATACTGATTGAATTTAGTCGAATAAACAAGATATCCGTTGCCTGTGGCGAGATACCATTTGTCGGTCTTCTTCGGCACGGGGAGCCCGAATTCTTCGGGGCTGTCCAGAACCATTATTGAATTGTTCTGCGGTTGTATTGAAGAGCCGAACTTGTATTTGAGATTTATTGAGACATCCTTTCCCGTATTGAGAAGAAGCGGTTCTTTTGAAATTATCGAACCATGGTCGGAGGTTATTACTATTGAATTTTCCTTTGATGTAAGATGCGAGAAAAAGTCGAGGAGTTCGCTTGAACGGAACCATGATGATATGAATGCAAGAAGGGAATTCTCGTCCGGAAGCATATCTTTTAAAATTTCGCTCTCGCTTCTGAAATGCGTGAACACATCCATTATGTTTATTATCAGAACATTCAAACGGTTCTTTTGAAATCTTGAGAATGTCTGAATGTATCTGTTCAAAGCCTCGTTTGTAGAAACTTTAGCATAGGAGACATCCTCCATGGACATATCCCGCCTCATCTTTATTTTCAAAAACTCCTCTTCATGATGGTTCTGCGACATTGAATCGGCAAAATCCCATCTTTCAGGATATTTCATCGCAATTTCCAATGGGAGCATTCCGCTGAATATTGAATTTCTGCTGTAAGGGGTCGCAGTGGGCAGTATCGAATAGTATGATTTCAGAGTTGTTTTGAATGCATTGCCAAGAAATGTTTCCAAAAGAAGATAATGGTCGTATCTCATGCAGTCAATCAAAATGAAAAAGACTTTTTTATTCTCTCTTAAAAGCGGCATAACATGTTTATCCAAAAGAGTGTGCGACATTACAGGCGCATTGCTTCCGTGTAGCCAATCTCTGTAATTTTTATAAATGAATTTTGAAAATCCGCTGTTAAGCTGGCTCTTCTGCATGGAGTGCATGTCCATCAGGTCCCTCTCCATCTCCCTGTTTATCCTCAGATTCCACTGGCTCATTGTGTGATGTATATCAGCATAGACTCTGCTGTCCTGAGATGACTCAAGAAGGTCATTCATCCGTCGTATTGTTGAAGAGTAGCTTCTTCCAAGATTCTCTTTTATCCTGCTTGTTTTCTCAGTTATCCTTTTTATGGTTGCAAGCATCTGCAAGGGATTTACAGGTTTTATAAGATAATCATCTACTCTCTCTGAAATGGCGGAATCAATTATGGATTTGTCATCCGCCTTCGTGACCATAATTATAGGAGTATTCTGTGAATTTTCTCTTATGCGCGACAAAGTCTCTATTCCGTCCATTCCGGGCATATACTGGTCAAGAAAAACAAGGTCATAGGAATGCTTTTTTGTGAGTTCAATCGCATCTGCTCCGTTTGAAACAGTCTCGACATCAAAACCTTCTGTTTCAAGAAAATACATCATTGAGCGGAGATTGTCAGCTTCGTCGTCAATCCAGAGAATTTTCTTCTTCATTTTCTTGAGTCTTTGTCGGTAGGATGATTGCGAATCTTGTCCCTTTTCCTGCCATTGTGTATTCAAGAACAAGTTTTCCTTTGTGGAATTCCTCTATGATTTTCTTGGAGAGCGGGAGGCCGATGCCCCATCCGTATTTTTTTGTGGAGAATCCCACTTCAAATATTTTTTCAAGATTTTTTTTCTCGATGCCGTTTCCATTGTCAGATACTTTTATCACTGCTTTATTCTGATCCGCACGCGTCTCTATCAATATTTCTCCGTTTTTGGATTCTTTAAGCGCATCCATGCTGTTTTTAATGAGGTTTTCGATTGACCATTTAAAAAGATCCTTGTCTATAGGCACAAGCAGTCTTCTATCGCTTTTGAATACAAATTCTATTCTGTGCCCCTCTGATTGCGGTGCGCGTGATTTGAAATATTTTATTATTTCCTCTATCTCCTGATTTATATCGACAAGCTCTATAGTCAGAGGCGAACCTATCTTGTTGAATCTGTTTGCAATAATTTCAAGTCTGTTGGAATCTTCGCTTATTCCGCTCACTATTCTTCCGTCAATGTTCTTGTCTTTAAGAATCTGCACCCATGCTTTCAGAGATGTGAGGGGGGTTCCTATCTGATGAGCGGTCTCCTTAGCCATTCCCGCCCAGATTATGTTCTCTTCGGATTTTTTGTAGAAAAGAAAGCCGTAGATTCCTATTAAGACAAAAATTGATGAGACTATTATCTGGAAGAATGGGGCAAACTGAAGCCGTTTGTATAACGGGTCCACTCCCATGTGCGCAATTGCAAAGACCCTGTCATTGTATTTTATTTCAACAGGTTTGTTTTCATTGTCAAGCCGGCTTATCATCCGTCTTATGTCTGCCTGATACTTAGGATTTTCGTCAAGAGAAAAAATTGTGTCAAGGTATCCTATGTTTCTCCATGCAACAGGATTGTCGAGAGAGTCTGTCACTATAATCGGAAATTTGATGTTTTGAATTATCTCTTCAAATATTATTTCATCAGTCAGATTTTGCCCGTTTTTAGTGAACATATCCGATGTAAATCTAGCGAATATTCTTGACTGCATCAAAGATGTCTCTTCAAGCTTGAATATGATATCCTGAATGTAGAGGAATGAAGCCAAAGATACGGCAAGAAGAGCTACGAGAAAATATGATTTAAGAAAAAATGGATTTTTTTTATTCATGGTCATCCATCTATTCTGTCTCGGCCTTTCCGTTTTGCGTCATACAGCGCGTCATCGACCCATTTAAGAAGCGATTCTATATTATCCGCATCATCAGGGTATGTGACTATTCCGAGGGATATTGTCAATTTTATGTTCTGCACAAACTTATACTCTTTAACCTGCTTTATTACTCTCTCTGAAAGAGCGTGAGTGAACACCTTGCCTGCTCCCGGAAGAATTATAAAGAATTCGTCTCCTCCGTAGCGCGTCA
>DCUY01000101.1 GCA_002327905.1 Caldifarciminota bacterium UBA2202
GACGCTGTGCCCGCGTGCCGCGAGACAAGACGCCGTAGCGAAGTGCGCGAGCCGACGCTGTGCTTACTGCGGCGAGAAAATAGTACATTGGTGAGCGATGAATGGATTCTATCTTTTCATTTTCATATCCCTCTATTGACTATAAATGATAATGATATATAATTATTTCTTAAATAATTATTATTAAAGGAGCAATTATGCAAATAATTGATCGTATGAAAAGATGGTTTGACAAAAAGCGTTCATTGTTGGAAGGCGGAGGAGAGAAGGCTGTTGATAAGCAGATTCAGAGCGGGAAGATGTTTGCAAGAGACAGGATTGAGATGCTTCTCGACAAGAACACTTTTGTTGAGACTGACCTTTTCGTTGAGCATAATGCAAAAGATTTCGGATTGTCAAAAAAATCACTTGCCGCTGACGGAGTCATAACAGGATACGGCAAAATAAATAATAGAAAGGTGTGCATATTCGCGCAGGATTTTACTGTCGCTGGCGGCTCTTTGGGAGAGATGCATGCAATGAAGATAACAAAAATAATGGACCTTGCAGTAAAGATGGGAGTTCCTATTATAGGACTTAATGATTCTGGAGGCGCAAGAATTCAGGAGGGAGTATCGGCACTCGCGGGATATGGAAATATATTCTTTAGAAATGCCCGCTACTCGGGCGTCATACCTCAGCTTTCAGTGATACTTGGTCCATGCGCGGGAGGCGCAGTCTATTCGCCTGCATTGATGGATTTTGTATTCATGGTAAATGAACTGTCGAAAATGTTTATCACAGGGCCTCAGGTTATTAAGACAGTCATAGGAGAGGACATTTCAATGGAGGAATTGGGGGGTGCATACACGCATCACACAAAGACAGGGAATATTCACTTTTTCTCAACAACCGAAATAGAGAGTTTTTATCAGATAAAGAAGCTTTTGAGTTTTATTCCTGACAATAACACGCAGAAACCGCTGAAAATTGATCCGAAGCCTCCGAAAATCGAGAAAGATATTGAGGCGATAATTCCTAATGATTCCAAAGAGCCGTATGATGTGAGAAATGTCATCTATTCACTTGTTGACGACTCTGACTTTTTTGAAGTTCAGTCCGGCTGGGCGGAGAATATTGTAGTCGGTTTCGCCCATCTTGACGGTAGAAGTGTGGGAATAGTAGCGAATCAGCCTGATGTTCTTGCAGGAGTTCTGGATGTGAACTCATCAGACAAAGCCGCGCGATTCATCAGATTCTGCGATTCATTCAATATACCGCTTCTCACACTTGTGGATATGCCGGGATATCTTCCGGGCATTGATCAGGAATATGCCGGAGTCATCAGGCATGGGGCGAAACTCCTTTATTCATATTCAGAGGCGAGCGTGCCTAAAATAACATTGATTATGAGAAAGGCCTATGGCGGCGGATATATTGCCATGTGCTCAAAGCATCTTGGAGCTGACCTTGTATTTGCATGGCCCACTGCGGAAATTGCAGTTATGGGTCCTGAAGGAGCTGCCAATATTATCTTCAAGAAAGAAATTGATGAAGCTTCCGACAAGGATAAGATGAGGCAGGAAAAAATAAAGGAGTATATTGAAAAATTCGCCAATCCTTACGTTGCGGCATCAAAAGGATATGTTGACGCAGTTTTAAATCCTGAAGAGACGCGTTCAATGCTTATAAAGGCATTTGATATGTGCGAAACAAAGAAAGAGGAACTGCCTTTCAAAAAACATTCAAACATGCCGGTGTAATATGAGAAAAAAAGAGAACAAAAAATCAGAAGATTTGATAGTTGAGTATGACAAATATAAGACACATCCTCCTACAAACAGCACAAAGCTTCATGTTGACACTGAGATGGAGAATCCTCTTGAAATAAAGGCATTGATACCCGGGGTCATACAGAAAATCAATATTTCCGAGGGTGATGAAGTGCTTGCAGGTCAGGTTCTGATGATTCTTGAAGCTATGAAAATGCGCAACAGAATCTATACCAAAGTGGATGGAATAATTGAGAAAATATCAGTGAAAGAGGGAGAAAGGGTGGTTAAAAATCAAATACTGGTGAATATAAAATGAAAAAAATTATTATTGCAATCTCAATTTTTCTTTCATTGTATGTAATATCAATGGAAAAGGTTGAAATGAAGCTCTATCAATATACGGAGAATGACACTACAGTCCAGCTAATAACGATTGTCTCCGATTCTTCCATGAGTGCAGTGTTGCAGGAGAACGGAAGAATGATTTATGATTACAAAAAAGACACTCTTTATCTCATAGACGACTCATTAAAAACATCAATGAAGATGTCCATTTCAATGCTCGGTCTTTTTGTCACGGGCCTCTCGGACAATCTCGGAGTGAAGCCTGACAGTTCAGGAATTAAAATTGAAAAATCTGAAAAGAAATATGAGCTTTCAGGAAAATATTATCCACAGTATTTTATATATTCAAATGATAATAAAATACTTACAATTGCAGTTGACGAGAATCTTGAATATCCTTACACAAGAAAGAGCATTGACAAGCTCAAAAAAATAATTGAGCAGATAATAGGATTCGATGTACAGAGCGGAGCTATAAAGGATATTGCCGGGCTTCCGAAGGCGATAATTTATTATAAAGACGGAGTGGAGAAGACAAAGACCATTCTCTCGGGATTCAGCAAAGGCAATTTCGAAAAATATTTGACTGTGCCTAAGGATTATAAAACAGGATATTAGGAGGTAGCTGAGATGTGCGGTTTCTTCGGAATAATTTTCGACAAAGAGATGAAGGGAATGGGTGACATACTCATTCAGGCCGGTGTCAGACTCTCTTACAGAGGGTATGATTCGACAGGAGTGTGCGTGTTAAAAAAAAATAATACATATTCATTGAAGAAGGACGCAGGTTCGGTCGAGGAAGTCTCGCAAAAATACAATTTCCACGGTATGTCCGGATATAAAGGCATCACTCAGCTCAGATGGGCTACATACGGCAAACCGAATAAGATAAATGCACAGCCGCACACTGACTGCAAAAACAAAATAATCTCCGCGCACAACGGAAACATTATCAATACGCACACTCTTTTCGAAAGACTGAAGAGAGAGGAGCATACAATAAAAAGCGAGAATGACGGAGAGGTCATTCCGCATCTCATTGAGAAGTATTCATCAGGCAGAGATTATCACGGTTCCATATTGAAATCCATTGCCGAGATTAAGGGAGATTATGCCTTTGTGATGACTCCTGTTGAAGAAGAGAAAATGTATGCATTCAAAAAGGGTTCGTCAATGTTCGCAGGCGAAGGTATAGGATTTATATGCATTTCAAGCGATTATACAGCTGTAAGGGATTTGACTTCCAAAATTATAAAGATAAATGACGACGAACTCTTTGAATTCACTTATGACGGCTATCAGATTTACAGCACAAAGACAAACAAGAGAATAAGCAGGAAGCCGTTTTTGGACAAAGAGAAGCCGTATGAAGCTTCAAAAGACGGATTCGATTCTTTTATGGAGAAGGAGATACACGAGGTTCCTTTTAGGATAAATGAACTTCACAAAGAGTACAAATACAGCAAAAAACTCAAAGAATTTGCAAAGACAGTTAAGAAAGACGGGTTCGTAATAACAGGTTCAGGCACATCATATAATGCATCCCTTCTCGGTGCGTATTTTCTCAACAGAATTTCAAAGATTGACGCTCAGATATATTATCCTTCCGACATAATCGACAGATTTCAACATCTTCATAACGTGAAGAAAAACCTTTTGGCAGTGTCGCAGAGCGGTGAGACAAAAGACATAAAGAACGCGATTGACATATACAGAAAATTCGGAAAGGGAAAAGTATTTGCTGTTTTAAATAATGTCAATTCCTCAATAGGCCATCTTTCGGATTACAGTCTGCCGACATTTTCGGGGACGGAAATGGCTGTTCCAGCAACTAAAACATTCATAAATCAGGCAGTGCTTTTTTATCTTATGTCACTCAATTTTGCCGGGAAATCGGATGTTCATATAGATGAAAGAATAAAAGCGCTTATTAAGGTTATTAACAGCATACTGAAAGGAAACATGGAGAAGCTCGACATTGTCGCTGAGAGGCTTCACAAATTGAAATATTTTCATATTCTCGGACATTCTATGACATATCCTGTTGCGATGGAAGGCGCTTTGAAGATGAAGGAAGTGAATTACATCAATGTAGAACCGATGCATTCATCCGAATTCAAACACGGTCCTCTAACTCTTGTGACAAAAAACTATCCTGTCATATTTGTAACGAGTATAGAGAGCAAACATTATACTCTGTCTCATATAAATGAAATCAAGACAAGGGGCGGTTTTATAATTACAAT
Source organism: Caldifarciminota bacterium UBA2202 (assembly GCA_002327905.1). Taxonomy (GTDB): domain Bacteria; phylum Hydrothermota; class 32-111; order 32-111; family 32-111; genus UBA2202. The sequence continues at coordinate 4,346 of DCUY01000101.1, forward strand.
TTCCCAGAATGATTATGATTTGAAGGAAAACAGCGAAATATTCATACCGATTAATACTGATGATGAGAACATCTTCGCAATCGCATCAGCATTCATGCTTCAGATTCTCTCAATGAAGATATCTTATCTGAAGAATATAAATCCCGACAAGCCGCGTAATATTTCAAAGACCATAACAGTGGATTAATGAAAAGAATACTTTTTTTAATTATGTTTGTCTTGAGCATCAATGCTTTTTCAGAGCAGATGTTTGCTTTTGATTCGAAAATTCTTCCTTCAAAGCTCTTAAGGGATAACACATTAAGCGGATACATCGGAGCGGATTATCTCTCCTATAACGGAGTTTTAATGATTTCAAAATCTACTGACAAACATTCTATGACAGGCGGATTGATGTATAAAAACTACGGGGGAATAATTACTGCGGCTCTTTCGGATTCAAATTCAATAAATCCGCACTTAAATCCAGAACTTGATTTGGACACAGTCTCCGCAAGCGCTGTCTCTGTATTCGCCTCCTACGGTCTGCTCTATGAAAAGTTCGATTTCTCTCTTCTTCTTTCATTTTCATACACTGACCTTATTGACATATATTCCATAAGCTCCGCAGGAGACATCTCTATCTGCTACCGCAGTTTCTTTGATATTTACGCAAATCTTATGGATGTTATACCTGTTTTATACTATTCGGACGGCATGGAATATTCATATTCTCCATACTCTCTTATTGCATTTTCAAAGGATGTTTTTCAGTATGGCAGTGTAAATGCAAGGTGGAGCGCAAATATATATGCTTATTATAAAAATTATTCCGACCAGCAGTTCATTCACCGCAATATGGCTTTTTCAAGGTCAATGGGAATCGAAGTGTCTGCAGGGAAATTTCTTCTTTCTGGAGAATTCTTCTCAGAGAGAATCAAGGTATCCGCAGAATATTCTGTTAATGAAAAGGTAAGAGTGATTGGCTCCTACTCCGGAAACAGCCTCCTCTCATCAATAAAGTTCGGAATATCTTACAAATACTGAATTTATTTTTCATATCAGGAATTATTTAATACCGATAGAAAAAGATGACTTTGGTGGTACTTTTAAACTCTTTCAAAAAAGCACAAAGATTAAGACACGGCATTGAATAATATTTTACTCTAAATAATTGAGGACTTGGCCGCAAGCCGTATGTAAAGATTGAACATAAGAGGTCTTAAGTTATTTTATAAAATTGGAATATGAAAAAAGAGCAAAATGGAGATGAGTCAAAAAGTCAAGAAGTCAAGTAGGCGAGCCCCGTCCCATCTGCCAAGACGCATCGAGATTCAATGAAATATCATATATGGAATCATTATCCAAATGCTTATAGTTTTGAATCTCGTAAAAACAATAATGAGTCATATAATAATTATACTTGCTTTTATTTGTCTAAATGATAAAATATCTTAAATTGAAAAATGAGATTAAAATGAATGTAGAAAAAAAGTAAAAGCAATTTGGAAAAATGAAAGAACTATCACAATCGGTATTTACTGAATAAAATAGTGCTAATAAATTGAATAAATAAATACCGAACTGAAAAGAGGCGCATTATGAATGCAATAAAAAAAATAAAAGCACCAAGAAATAGAACTTTAAATGTTGATGCAAAAGAATGTAATGAGCTAAAAAAGCACTTGTCATATGTTGATAGGGATTTGTTGATAAAGGATATAGTAGACAGAACATTTAATGCTGATTTATTTGCATCGATTGATCATTTTCCAAAAAACAGTATCGATCTTATTATTATAGATCCTCCATACAATCTTGATAAGAATTTTAACGGACTTAAATTTAATAAATTAAACGATAACGACTATTATAATTATTTAGAAAGTTGGTTCCCCAAAGTAGTTAAATTACTGAAATCTAATGGTAGCTTATATATATGTGGTGATTGGAAGTGTTCATCACCACTGTATCAAATTGTAAGTAAATATCTTATAGTCAGAAATCGAATCACTTGGCAACGGGAGAAAGGATGAGGAGCTAGTAAAAATTGGAAGAATTGTACAGAGGATATTTGGTTTGCAACAGCCTCAAACAATTACTATTTTGATACAGAGTCCGTAAAAATGAAAAGAAGAGTAATAGCACCATATAAAGAAAATGGAAAGCCAAAAGATTGGATAGAAACAAAAGAGGGGAAATTTAGATTAACTTATCCTTCTAATTTTTGGGATGATATTACCATACCATATTGGTCAATGCCTGAAAACACAAATCATTCAACACAAAAACCTGAAAAGCTTATTGCGAAGTTAGTGTTGGCGAGTTGTCCGCCTTCTGGTCTAGTTTTCGATCCCTTTTTAGGGTCAGGAACAACTTCGGTAGTCGCTAAAAAATTAGATAGACATTATTGTGGAATAGAAATTAATGAAGAGTATTGTTGCATAACTCAGAAAAGGCTTGATGAAGTAAATAATAATAGAACCATACAAGGGTATGCTAAAAATGTTTTCTGGGAAAGAAATTCTCTAAATCTTCAAAAAAACAAGATGAATACTGACGCTAATACTTTTATAAAAAAGCTACCACTTTTCAAGGAGGTCGAATGAAAAAAAGAAGTAAAAAGTGACCATTTTCACAGGAGATAAAAATGATGGTTTTTATCGCGTGGTTTTATAATCTAGGTCCTGGGATAATTTTCAATCTTCTGGGTTACATATTTCTATCCATAGTTCTTTTGATTATATTCGGAGCTATATTCGGAAATACTGCCAGTCAAGTTGCGTTTATTATGCCATATATAATTTTTTTAATTGACATAGTTGTTAAATTTGTTAAATTTTATTTTGATCCTAAGAATAAATACTTAATTTTACAGTATAAAAAAGACTATAAAAACCTATTGGATCAAGTTAAAAAAGAACTTTTAAATGATCCTGATAATTTGAATCTTCTGTTCAGAAAGGCTGATAGTTTATTTTATTTACAGCTAAATGAGGAGGCAATAAACGAATATCTGAAAATATGTAAAATGCTTAATGATAACAATGTAGATGCGTTAATGGAGAAGAATGTATGAAAAGAAAAACTGTAATTTCCTTAATTTTTCTCTTAAGTCTTTTTGTCCTTACAAACTGTCTCTCGATGAATTATTTTCCCTCGAGAGTGGCAGGACCGAATCATTATTATTTAGGTTATGGGTTTTTCCCACAAGCTGAAAACAATTGCTCAATTGACGATTACATCTACTACAATTTCGACTTGTTTTTACGGAAAGGATTTTCAAACAACTCTGACTTTGGAATTGATTTCAAATTCGGACAAGCGCATGTATTAACAACTATCGGAGTAAGCTACAGAAAGCAATTTAACTTTACTCCGAATGTATTTACTACAATAGGTGTCGGTTACGGTCACACGACATATCCTCTCATGTTCTTTTACACTCTTCTGACTATGCCTGTTGGCGGACCGCAGTACGGATACTCTGAGGATGCATATATTACAGCTGATTTTGGATATAAATGGTTTTCATTGTCATTTGGCAATTACAGAAGCATACACGAAGAAATGTGGCAATACATAAATGCTTATATAATCCGTGGCGCAGTTCAGATCCCGGTAAAGAAATTCAATATTATGCCATTCATTTTCTGGAAGTATTCCAAAAATACGCAAATTTTTTCCGATGAGAACTATTTCATTTTAAAGGAGCCAAAAGAGAATGCTTATTCTTACGATGATATAGATATCGGCTTAGGAATAACTCTGTATTTCGATTCTGACTAAAGGATCCTCCGATAAAAGTCAGCATCGCTGTTTTACTCGAATTTATTCTGAAGTCCGCAAAAATTATCTCTATACTGAAGAATCTATCATCCGTGAAACAAATGAAACCACCGTCCCTGAAATTTTATCATCAATTTGTCTCTTGACTTTTTTAAAAAAGGTATTACAATGTCTTACAGGAGGTATTAATGAACAAAACAATTACAGTGCGTCTTGATGAAGAGACATCGAAAAAACTGAAGGAAATTCAGAACACGGATAAAAGAACATTAAGTGAGATAGTGAGGGACTCAATTGAGAGTTATCTTATCGTAAAAAAGTTCCGGAGTTTGAGAAGAAAGACGCTTTCTTATGCTGAAAAAGCAGGGCTTTTAACAGACGAAGACATTTTCGAAGCATCAAGATGAAAATCGTTCTTGACAGCAATGTTATAGTTTCTGCATTTGCTTCAAGAGGTCTTTGCGCCTCGCTTTTTGAAGTTCTTATCGTCAGAGAGAAAATAATAATCAGCGAACATATTCTTTCCGAAGTTTCAAGAATATTGAAAAAAAAAGTAAAGCTTCCGGAAAAGAATATCAATGAAATAATCGACTTTCTAAGAGTGACTGCTGAAATCAAGGATTACGAAAAGATGACACAGTGTGTCAGCAGAGATAAAGACGATGACGAAATAATCGCTCTTGCAGTTTCAAGCAATTCAAAAATAATTATAACGGGGGATAAGGATCTTCTGGTTCTTAAAAAATATAAGAACATCCGCATTCTTTCGCCGAAGGACTTCTGGCTTCTCTTCCTCTCCTGATACTCTATAGGCGTACCAGTCACCAGCGTACCCTCTTGTTTCTTCGGATATTGGACTAGTGATAAAGGACTATCGATAATTATATGTGAAGAATCTATCAGCAGTGAAACAAATGCAACATATCGTCCCTGAGGTATTTGGTTCTTCAACTCGGAACTCGCAACTCGGAATTCGGAACTGATATATTTTATTCTTGAATTTTCCTGCATTCTGTGATAAAATTATATAGAAAAAAGGGTAGAAAGTATCTCTCAAC
>DCUY01000074.1:0-44706 GCA_002327905.1 Caldifarciminota bacterium UBA2202
CAGCCACATAGGCATAACTGCCTGAAACATAGACACCCCATGCACTCCCTTGCGTATCATAATAACCTACTTCCGTAGGGCTTGCAGGATTGGAGATGTCGATTATTCGTAGTCCCTTATACCGATCAGCAACATAGGCATAACTGCCTGAAACATAGACACCACGTGCACTCCCCGGTGTATCATAATAACCTACTTCCGTAGGGCTTGCAGGATTGGAGATGTTGATTATTCGAAGTCCATAATTCCAATCAGCCACATAGGCATAATTGCCGGAAACATAAACACCATATGCATACCCCGGTGTGTCATAATAACCTGCCTCAGTAGGGCTTGCAGGATTGGATATATTGATTATTCGTAGTCCATAACTTTCATCAGCCACATAGGCATAACTGCCTGAGACATAAACATCACATGCATACCCCGGCGTGTCATAATAACCTGTCTCTGTGGGACTTGCAGGATTGGATATATCGATTATTCGTAGTCCACTATAATCATCAGCCACATAAGCATAACTGCCTAAGACATAAACATCCCATGCAAACCCCGGTGTGTCATAATAACCTGCCTCAGTTGGATTTGCAGGATTGGAGATGTCGATTATTCGAAGTCCATAATTCCAATCAGCCACATAGGCATAATTGCCGGAAACATAAACACCCTCTGCATACCCCTGTGTGTCATAATAACCTGCATCAGTTGGACTTGCAGGATTGGTAATGTCGATTATTCGTAGTCCATAACTTTCATCAGCTATATAGGCATAACTGCCTGAAACATAGACACCCCATGCACTCCCTTGCGTATCATAATAACCTACTTCCGTAGGACTTGCAGGATTAGCGATGTCGATTATTCGTAGTCCATAATCCAAATCAGCCACACAGGCATAACTGCCTGAAACATAGACACCCCATGCACTCCCTTGCGTATCATAATAACCTACTTCCGTAGGGCTTGCAGGATTGGAGATGTCGATTATTCGTAGTCCATAATCCAAATCAGCCACACAGGCATAACTGCCTGAAACATAAACATCACATGCATACCCCGGCGTGTCATAATAACCTGCCTCTGTTGGATTTGCAGGATTGGAGATGTCGATTACTCGTAGTCCATAACTTCCGTCAGCAACATAGGCATAACTGCCTGAAACACAGACACCCCATGCACTCCCCGGTGTGTCTGCATAACCGAGCAGTATAGGATTTGATTGGTCTTTAATGTTTAGTATTACCAAGTTATATCCCATGCATACATAAGCAAGTGTGTCAACTACAAATACGTCGTATGCTTTTCCAAAGTATGGAATTCTTCCAACCCCTCTCACATTCAAACTCTCTGTCGCCCAGTTGGGTTGATAATAATTATCAGGTTCTTCTTGATTTCTTAGCAACATATCATCTTCCCTGAATGGTCTGTCCGATGCAAAAATAGTTATTCCCATAATCAGAGAAATACAAATAATAATAAAATTTCTCATTGAATACTCCTTTTTTATTTTAATATAATTATTATGTTGAATAATGGCTCTCTTGTCAAGTCGCAAGATTAGTTTTCTATACCACTAATGTTGTCAAATCCTTCAACTCAGTCCTCGAACACATTCGCCGGCAAAAGGGCGGATTCTTTCAATCCGAAGACATCCTCTTTATCAATATTTACATCCATTATCTGAATATACTGCCTAAGTGGAAAAACGGCTATCCTAAAATTATTGCTAAATTATATTACTGCGTCAAACCTTCGTTAATATGTATGGAGAACTCCCTTATGAAAACTAATCCTTTTTTACACAACTTTCTTGACAAGTCTTCTTTGTCTCCAAGCATTCGCCACGCTCATTGATTACGCTCATCACCGAATACCTCTTGTGAATGTCTACTCCGCCGTATAACATATGAACCTCCTTGCTTTCTTACGATTCTATTACCACTCAAATAAAACCGCAAGGCCATAGACACTCTTTCATTATATACTTGGATTCTTTACTTCTCTGCAGGTGAAACATGCCGAACATAGCCCATAATTTTTAAGACGATGTGCCAATGAGCTGATTTTTTCAAATGACTCTGTCAATCATTCCTCCGTATGGATTTTTTTGCTGTTTTCCCCAATCTTTTCTCTTCTGCTTTTACTTTTCTTTCAATCTTCTTTAAATCCTCTTCAGGAGGAAGTTTTTCAGGTTTGATACCGCTTTTATTAAGAACCGCTCTGACATCCTTATTATTCTTCACATGCTCAGTCGTTATTGAATCCTCTCCCTTCAAATCGTTTTTCTTGACATTGAAATTGGTAATCTCCGCTGCCAAATCTTTTGCTTTAATTGTGATTGTCGGCAGAAAGTCGGCAAGCGGTCTTTTATCCGGTATGTTCAATTTTTTCTTCATCTGCCAAGTAGTGTAGCCGCCAAATAATGCTTGGTCTCCCTTGCTTCTAATTCTCCCGAACCCCTGTTCATCGACTCCCCGTTCATAAATGACCTTGGATAATTCCGTCTCTGATGTCACCAGCTTTTCTCTTGCATGTAACCTTTCCATAAGCGCAATTCTTTGTTCAATAATCTCCTGTTTTCGTGTTTGAACTGCAAAATAACTTTGCGCGAATGCAATCGCCTCTTTTCGCGGGTCGCCGTTCTGCGCAATCAAATAACAGGCGTAGCGTGTGAGCATTATGTCGTCTATTTCTCTTTTGCTATCCGAGCCCAATTCAACCATTTTGTTGACGTCAACAAAATGGTCGGAAATCTCTTGCTTTGCTTTTTTACAGGATGTCTTTGCTTTATCAATTACCTTTGAAAAGTTGCGCCATTCATCATATTCAAGCAGTTTTTGTAAATCACGGGCAAGCCAATACTCAACACCCTCTTCTTCATAGGCATTTTCTTCAAATGAATTATTCAGTTTTACAATTAGACTCTTATCCATTTCATCCTCCGAAATTTGTATCCCTTTTTTTTATTATACTCCTAAGTTTTAAAAAATCAACATACTTATCTACATCCGAATTGAGGTGCGAGCCGGCGCTACTCTTCCTGCCGCAAGACTCAAAACGCCGTGAGCAAAATATAAATACATTCAATTAACATAATACGGCATTTGATTAAATAATTTATTTATCAACAGATTTTCAAACTTTTGGTCAACCCGATAATTCTATCATGGTTGCTTGCAGACATTACACCCGCGCCAATGTGTTTGAAAATCTATAATCAAGTAAAAACTTATTGATGCACGAAAGCTCAAAGTCGGCGAGGACGCTGCTTGCAGATGCCCGTCGAGGTCTTCCGAGACAAAGTATCGTAAAGCAGTGTGCGAGCCGGCGCTACTCTTCCTGCCGCAAGACTCAAAACGCCGTGAGCAAAATATAAATACATTCAATTAACATAATACGGCATTTGATTTGATTTTCAGATGGGAACACTCCGAAGGGGTGTCCCCATAACACACAGGTCGGCCCCTACACTTATTGACTATGAAATTTTATGTGGTATTATTTTATTTTAAATAAAGGAGTTAAATATGACATTTTATCTTGAATTTGTAAAAGCCAATCCGCTTCTCGCCGCATTCATACAATTCGGCATACTCGGATTCTTAGGCGAGATTGTCTCATACTTCATCACAAAGCGTCCGCTTAAAGAAATAGGCAACTGGATTCAGATAATTCTGAAAATGCTCGCATGGGGAATACTCGGAATCATCATAAAATACGGATTCACAGGAATGCGCGGTTTCTTGAACGGTCTGATAGAGCATAATATGATAATGCACATGAAAAGCGGAACAATTCTTTATGCATTCTTTCTGTCCGTATTCACAAACATTATCTTTGGTCCGCAGATGATGACATTTCACAGAGTTGAAGAGAATCTTATAATGAAGAAAAAGGGATTTCAGGGCATTGAAAATTCATTCAAGACTCTTATATGGTTCTGGATTCCTGCGCACACAATCACATTCGCTTTGCCTGTTGATTATCAGATAGGTCTTGCGGCGCTCTGGTCAGTGGTATTGGGAATAATTATAGGTTCTGCAAAGGGAAACAGGAAAAGCTGATCAAATTCCATTAGTCTCAGCTAATTGAGCTTTGAATTGTTTTATCTGAAGAAGAAAACAAAGAGAAATTATAATGCAGATTCCGCCAGACAGGGCAAGAGTGTTTGTAACTCCGATTACTTCTTTCTTTGCCAGATACCCAATCATCAGATTTCCAATCGGTGCAACTCCGAGGAACGCGAGATTGTAAAGACTCATTACCCTTCCCCTCATCCTGTCTTCTACCAATGTTTGCAGAATGGTATTGCCAACTGAAATCTGAGAGACCATTCCGAATCCCACGACGAACATCAGCGCTAGAGAAAGAAGCTCAGACCTTGAGAATGACACAAGAAAGAGGCCCGCTCCGAATATCACTCCTGCTATGCTGATAATTCTGACAAGAGTTTGGAAGTGGCGCCTTGATGCTATGAAGAGAGCTCCTACAACTGCGCCGAGTCCGACAGCCCCCATAATGAATCCAAGCAATTTCGGTCCTCCGCCGAGCACATCCTTTACATACACAGGCATGATTGTATTATATGACATGCCGAATAATGAGATGGTTGTAATAAGGAGCAGGATTGACTTTATCGTCGGATGATTATAGGAATATGCGAATCCTTCCTTGAGATTCCTGAAAAAGTTATTTGATTCAGACACAATTTTTCTTTTCTTGAGTTTCATCAGAAAAAGCGCCACAAGTACCGAGAGGAAGCTGATTCCGTTTATTAAGAAGCACATCTGCTCCCCAAATGCGGCTATTACAAGCCCTGCTATTGCAGGTCCTATGAGACGCGCTCCATTGAACATTGCGCTGTTTAAGGCAATTGCATTAATAAGGTCTTCTTTTTCAGTGACTATTTCAAATATGAATGAGTGCCTTGTGGGTGCATCAATGGCATTCATGATTCCCGAGAATAATGTCAGAAGAAAAATTATTTCAATCGTAGCTCTGTCAGTATATACTATAAATGCAAGAATAAATGCAAAAATCATCATAGAAGTCTGCGTAAAATACATTATTTTTCTTCTGTCAAACCTGTCTGCAATGACTCCTCCGAATGGAGTGATCAAGAGATTTGGTATCATAGCCGCAAAAGAAACCAGTCCAAGCATGAACGGAGAATAGTTGGTAAGTCTGTAAACTAACCATGCTCCAGCCATCTGTTGCATCCATGTTCCTATGAGAGAGACTCCCTGTCCGATGAAGAACAGCCTGTAATTGCGGTATCTGAAAGCCCGTAGCATGAACTTTGTTCTGTCTTTTGCCTGTTTTATAAATTCATTAATTTTCATAATGTGTCATTATCAACATAAAATTCAAAATCCAGATTCTTCAAGCTTTTCACTGCCTCCTTTGCATAAGCCAAATCAGAGTATATCACAAACATCTCTGTTCTGTAAAGGTTATTTATCTTTTCCACATAATTGAATCCGGGAGGAAGAACCCTGAATTTCTTATTTTCATGCTCCTTCAGCTGTTCGTAAATCTTTGTGAGGTTGTCAAATGCTCTCTCCCTCTCTCTGTTCTTATGCATTATCTTCAGCATTCTCTTAAACGGCGGGAATCCGTGTTCCCTCCTTCTTAAAAGCTCCTCTTCAATAAATCGCATGTAATCGAGATTCTCAATGAAATCCTTCAGATGCAGGCTTGACGGTCCGCATTCTACTACAATCACTCCCTGTCTCTCTCTTCTTCCCGCCCTTCCTGATGTCTGCACAAGCATCTGCATGAATCTCTCTTCGCTTCTTATGTCCGGAATGTTTATCACTGAATCCGAATTGAGTACGACAACCGTGTTTATGGCAGGTATGTCATAACCCTTTGAAACCATCTGCGTTCCAATAAGTATATGCACTTCCCTGTTCACAACTCTCTCTATTATTCTCTTTCTCTCCCCTCTCTTTTGAGTGGAGTCCGTGTCGAACCTCTCTATAACTGCCTGCGGAAAGGCCTTTGACATTATGCTCTCTATCATTTCGGTGCCCCATACGCCTGCTGAGACAATATTGCCTCCGCAGTGAGGGCATTTTGACAAAGCAGGCTTCATGCTTCCGCAGTAATGGCACACAAATCCATTTTGAGATTTATGGTAAGAGTATGAAACGGAGCAATTGTCGCACTTAAAATATTCACCGCATTTTGCGCACTTATAGAGATTCAGGTATCCTCTTCTGTTTAAAAACAATAACACCTGACGATTCTCTTTCAATGTCTGAGCTATCTCGTCCATTGCATGAACAGCAATATTTTTATGAGCCATTGTATTGAAAATAATCTTCACCTGCGGCTGTGGGGTCTCCATATACCTGCGCTTAAGTTCAAAATATCCGTACTTCCCGCTCTTCACATTAGAGTAGGATTCAACAGAAGGAGTCGCACTCACTAAAAGCACCGGGGCATCAGCCAAAAACCCTCTGTAAACAGCGCAGTCCCTTCCATTATAGAAAGGAGCGGAATCAAACTGCTTGTAGGACAAATCCTGCTCTTCATCAATCACCACAAGTCCGAGATTCTTTACAGGGGCAAAAACAGCAGACCTTGTGCCTACAATTATTCTCTTCTCTTTGGAGAGTATCTTTTCAAAATAGAAATTCGCCTCACCCTCAGTCATTTCAGAATGCACCTTTGCTGTGATTAAAGAACCGAATTCCTCAGTAATTCGCGTGAAGAATATGTCTGCAAGCCCTATCTCCGGAAACATCAGAAGAACTGACTTGCTTGTATTCTCAATAATATGATGAAGAAGCTTGAAATAAACCTCCGTCTTCCCTGTTGAAGGCTTTCCGTAAAGAAGAAATGTCTTATGCTCATTCCTTTCAATCTGCTGTTTCACTTCCTCAAAAGCATTCTCCTGCTCATCTGTCAGAGTCACATCCCTCTTCTTCGGAGGAGTGAATTTTACAATATCATTTTTCAATATTCCTGTTTTAAGAAGTTCTTCTATCTTCTCTTCGCTCTTAAGAATTTTCTTGATTTCACTTCTTAGAAGGGGCTTCTCCTTTGACATTACATAGAGTTCAAGATTCTCCCCCTCCTTTGAAGTGCACACATAATCTCTCTTTACTGATATTTCAGAGATTGAAAACTGTCTGTATATGATTCCCATATTTGAAAAATAATACTCTGAAGCCCATTTGACAAATTTCAAAAATTCTTCCGAAAGGTTATTATTAAAAATTCGCCTTTCAACCTTTTTTAGATTTTTCGCATCCGATTCATTCTTTATTTCAATTACAAATCCTATTGATTTCTTCTTTCTGAAATCCACTTCGACAAAGGTTCCTATTACCACATCATCTTTTAAATGGTCAGGTATTTCATAATCAAATCCTTTGCTGACATCATAGAATAAAACAACACTTGCTATTTTCATTTTTGGAACATAGCCATTAATGCAATTTTTGGAAGAGTGAAGATTATGCCTGCTCCGTAATTTAAAAGAAGATAAGAAAATATAACAGTAAATGTAAGAGATATTATGACTATGGGATACGAAATCAGAGGAGAGTATCTATGTATGTCAGGCTGTTTCATCATGAATATATCCTTCAGAGCGGAAATGAAGAACTGCATATAAAGCACTCCTGAGAATGCAAGAATAAACGGAATATACTTCTCTTTTACTATGTATATGAGTAGGGCGATTCCTATTGCAAGTATCGGAACGGAATAGGGAGACAATGCTATGAGAGGAGTCACATCCTCTGTCTTCACCTCACCTCCGTCAGAGGTAGTCGCTTGAAACTTATAGACCTTCTTAAATGATATGAGAGCGAAGAGCATGTGGGTCGCTTCATGCTGAAATGTTTCAAAGAAGAGAGTGTTCTCCCTTAAAGGCTTTATAAAGAGTTTCAAAACAAGATAGACTGTGGCTCCGGAGTAAAACCAGAAATGCCACAAATTAAAAACCCACGAGAATGAATCGGAAAGAAAGACAAATGCAAATGATAAAAATGTGTATATGAAAATCAGAAGATAAATGATTATGGAAAGTATCATTCTTTGAGAAGAGCTTTTGCGTGTTTTATTGCGGTATCCAAAGAGAGAGACGAACCAAGAAGGCGGGCTATCTCTTTAATTCTTTCATCCTTTTCAATGGACTGCGCAGATATGCTCTGCTTCTCTTTTTTTACGATTATGTGCCTTTGCGCTTTTGCGGCAATCTGCGGAAGATGCGTTATTGATATCACCTGTTTTGACTTTGATATTGACTGCATTGACAAAGCCACCATTGCGGCTGTGTCACCGCTAATTCCCTGATCAATTTCGTCAAATATCAATGTACCCACAGGGTCGGACTCATTCAATGAATTCTTTACTGCAAGCATTACTCTCGATATCTCTCCGCCTGATGCGATTTTCTTAAAAGGCATGCCTTCAGGGGCGAACCTGTTCTTTAAAAATATCTCCACACTGTCGAATCCGTTCTCATATAAATGTTCGTTTGAATAATCTATGCGCACATTTATCTCCGAGTCAGGCATATTAAGCTGTGTTAATGTCTTGTTCACGGATTTTTCCAGTTTTAATGATGCCTTCATTCTCGCTTCATGAAGCTTCTCTCCAATCTGCTGAAGATTCTGCAGGGCTTCATCCATTGATGCTTTCACATAAGAAAGGGACTGAGCGGGATTCTCAATTATTTTCAGCTGTTCTAAAGTCTTCTCGTGAAACTCTATCAGTTCATTTAAATCCATTCTGTATTTCTTTTTAAGCCTCTCTATTTCATCATATCTGCTTCTCGCCAGACTCAGCTGTTCCTCATCATAAATTATGCTCTGCATCATATTCTCGGATTCGCTCTCAAACTCGCTTGTCTGGGATATGACGCTGTCAATCTCCTTTACAAGAGGAAGCGCCCTGTTTGTCTTCTTTGAAACATCTGTGATAATCTTCTTTATCTGTGTTAAGAGAGAATTTAGAGAGACATTCTCCTCGCTATTGAAAATGCGCAGTATTTCGCCGAGCCCCGTCTTTATGTCCTCGCTGTTCTCCATCTCCTTAAGCCTGTTTAGAAGCTCCTCTTCATCTATGTCGGAAAGATTCGCCGCAGAGAGCTCCCTGCCGGTATATTCAAGCATCTCCCTCTCCTTCTCCGCCTCCTCTATCCGCCTTGTTATTTCATTATACTTTGCTTTAAGGCGGTTGTATTCCAATAGCATCTCTTTGAAAGAAGATAATTTCTCTTCATTCAAAGCGAGTATATCTATTATTTTGATGTGATATTCTTTTTTCATCAAAAGCTGATGCTCATGCTGTCCGTGAAGGTCAAATAACAGAGCCCCGATTTTTTTTAAAGTTTGGGAGCTTATAGGCATGTCATTTATGTATGACAAACTCTTTCCGTCCTTTTTTATGCTTCTTCGAATTATTACGGGATTGTCAATCTCAATCTCAATTGCGCGAAGCTCTTCCAAAACCGATTCAGACAATTCAAATATTCCAGTGATTGAACCGTTCTTTGATTTGTCAAGAACCTCAATATCCGCTTTTTCACCTGTCAGGGCAAGAAGAGTTCCCACAAGAAGAGTCTTGCCAGCTCCTGTCTCTCCTGTTATCACATTGAATCCTTCATAGAATTCTATTGAAGCGCTTTTGAAGAATGAAATATTCTCAAGATTTAACTGCCGTATCATAATCTCGGGTCTCTCCCTAAAAAGAATTTTTCCTTCATTATGTCAATGAAGTCAGTATCATCGAATTTTATCAGTCTCACATTATTTTTGTGTTTCCGCACAATTACTTTTTCATTTCTCTTTATTTCGACTCTTGACTGTGAATCTCCTGAAATCAGAGCATCAGAGGATATAGGAGTGAGTTCTATTTTAGAACTGTTCTTTATGACTATAGCCCTCTGCACCAGAAGGTGCGGGCATATCGGAGTTATAATGAAACATCCCACATTTGAAAAGACTATGGGACCGCCAGCTGCCATTGAGTATGCTGTCGAACCCTTCGGCGTTGCTATTATTACTCCATCTGCAGACATATCGGAGATATTCTTTCCGTCAACATCTATTTTTATTTTTAAAAGCCTCTGCGGCTCCTTTGATATCATTATTATGTCATTAAATGCCATTATTTTTTTTGTCTTTCTCTCTGCGCTTAAAAGGTCGCATGACTCTGTCTTGAATCTGTTCTTAATCACCATATCAAGACGCTCCTCCATCAAATCTTCTCTCACTGTAGAGAGGAAGCCTAAAGAACCGAGATTTATTCCCAAGAGAGGAATATCGATTTCAGAGACCTTGCGCGCTGTTGAGAGCATTGTCCCGTCTCCTCCGAATGACACTGCGAAGAATTCTCTGCGGATTTTATTCATTTGCTCCGCTGAGGGAATCCGCTTCAATGATTTTATCGCCTTTGAATAATTTTTAGAATTATCAAATGAATAAATCAATACACTGTTTTTCAAAGCCCATCTTTCAAATCTCTTTAGAACCTCTAATGCCTTCGGCTTTTCAAAATTCGCATTAATCAGTACTCTCTTCATTTTCTCACGGCCACAAGAACTCTCTCGATTCCGGAGAGGTCTTTAATTAATTTCGTATGTATGTAAAACTTGTTTGATTTAATATGCTTCATCACTCTCTTTCCCTGCCCGCATCCTATCTCTATTGCAAGAAGACCGCCCTTTTTAAGATAGCGCGGAGCTTCGTCAATAATATTCCTGACATTGTCCAGCCCGTCTTTCCCTCCGCTTAGAGCTCTCTCAGGCTCAAAATCCTTCACTTCGGATTCAAGCTTCTTTATCTCATCAATCGGAATATAGGGCGGATTGGACAATACCGCATTGAATGTTCTCTTCGGCTTTATTCCGGAAAATCCGTCAGTCTGAAGAAGATGAACCGTATCCTTTATTTTATTTATGATCTTATTCTCCTTTGTCACTCTCAATGCTCCCCTTGATATGTCAGTTGCATAATAGCAGAGCTTTGGAGCATATTTCGCTATTGAAAGGATAATGTTTCCGCTTCCGCATCCTATATCGATAATTTTGAAACTTCTTTTTTTGTTTTCAAGGCAGTAGTTCAAAGCGTATTCAACGAGAATTTCAGTCTCAGGCCTCGGTATTAAAACATTTCTGTTCAGTTTGAACGGAAGAGACATGAATTCAGATTCACCCACTATATACTGCACAGGTTCGCGTTTCAGACGCCTTCTCACGAGAGATTTGAAATAATTGGATTCTATTCTCGAAAGCTTTTTATTGTAATTTGAATATAAATATGTTCTGTCTTTATTCATGCAGTGCGCCATTATGAGCTCCGCATTCAGTTTCGGACTCTCTATGCCGGCTTTCTTTAGAAGAAAAATCGATTCCTCGATCAGTTCCTTTGCGGTCATGCTTTTTTTTATCAAGCTAACTCCATAAGTTTTCTTTTATTGTCTTCATCCCTTAAAGGAATGACAAGGTCATCAAGGTCTCCGTCAACAATAGCTTCAAGCCGATAGAGTGTGATGGGAATTCTGTGGTCAGTCACTCTTCTCTCGGGATAATTGTATGTGCGTATCCTCTCCGAGCGATCACCTGTCCCCACAAGGTCCTTTCTGCTCTTTGATATTTCAGCCTGCTGTTCCTTCACTTTCTGTTCATAAAGACGCGCCTTCATTATTCTCATCGCCTTCTCTCTGTTCTTGTGCTGGCTTCTCTCGTCCTGACACACTACAACGGTGTTTGTGGGAAGATGCGTTATTCTGACTGCAGTAGCGACTTTGTTTACATTCTGTCCGCCTGCTCCCGATGCATGGAATATGTCAATCTTGAATTCTTTCTCCGCAATATCAAGCTCAACATCCTCCACTTCAGGAAGAACTGCGACAGTGACAGCGGATGTGTGAATCCTTCCGCTGTTTTCAGTTGTGGGAACTCTCTGCACTCTGTGCACTCCGCTTTCAAATTTGAAAGTTCCGTATGCATTCTTCCCCTTTATTCCGAATATCATCTCTTTGAATCCGCCGAGTTCAGTTGGATGAAAGTCTATCTGCTCAACTGCGAATCCTTTATTTTCAGCGTATTTTTTATACATTCTGAACAGCACCGCCGCAAAGAGAGCCGCCTCCTCCCCTCCTGTCCCTGCCCTTATTTCAAATAGTACATTTCTGTCGTCATTCGGGTCCTTCGGAATCAGAAGCACTTTTATTTCGCTTAAAATTGTCTCTTCAAGCATTTTCAGCTGTTTCGTCTCATCAGTTATAAGCCCCTTCATTTCGGAATCTTTCTCTGTTTTCAAAAGTTCCGAATTCTCGTCTATGCTCTTTCTCACATTGAATATCTGTCTGATTTTTTCAGCGAGCAGAGTCATTTCAGAATATTTTTTAGAAATCTCCTTATACTTTTTTGTGTCATTTGCAGTCTTCGGATCAGATAGAAGTTGCTCCATCTGCATATATTCGTCAAGCTTGATATTCAGAAGTTCATTATTCATTTTCTTTTTTCTTTTCTGAGGCTTCAAATGCCGATTTAAGCGCCTCTGCGGCTACTTCAATCATGTCGTCATCAGGCTCCTTAGTAGTTATGTACTGAAAGAGTATTCCCGGATATACAAGAATTTTCACAATAGGATTCTTGTGAAATTTTCCGGCAAGCATTAAAAGCTCATAAGAGACAGAGGCTATCAGAGGCAGAAACACAATGTGATTGATGAATCTGTTAATGGGATTATTCGCAATATGCATGCTTGAGAAGACGATTGTGTCAATTATGGAATAGAAAATAATTGCGCTGAACAGAGTTATGAATATGAAACTTGTTCCGCACCTTGGATGCTTTGTGGAATATTTCCGTATATTCTCTATTGTCAGTTCGTCTCCGTTTTCATAAGCATATATTGTCTTGTGCTCTGCTCCGTGATACATAAACAGCCGTTTAATGTCCTTCACAAAACTTATTCCCAGTATATATGCTATGAAAAGCAGAAATCTGAATGCTCCTATAAAGAGATTTGAGACAATCTGATTATTCTGCAGGTTCAGAAGGGAGTTTACAAATATCGGCACAAATGAAAATATTCCAAATCCTATAGCCAGAGACAAAACAATGACAATGGCATTGTAAATTGTATCTTTCAGAGTGCCTGATTGGGTCTCTCCAAATGCTATCTCCGCAGATTTGTTTATTGACTCATATCCCAACTGCATCATTTCAATGAAAGAAACAACTCCTCTGATGAAGACAAGATTGAGATACTTATTTCTCTCAGTCAATTTTTTGAACGGCTTCTTTATTGTCTTGATTTGTTTGTCCTGCTGTCTCACTGACATTGCATAACCGCCCGGTACGAGCATCATAACACCCTCTATGACTGCCTGACCGCCTGCTCTTAATTTATTGTTCGCCATATTTCTCCTTTAAAGATATGTACCTTAGATACTCTTCAAGATTTTTTACATTTTTAACTATCAGTTTGTCATTGTAAATCGAAATAAGATTCGACTTTTCAAGATTGTCCACCAGACGCTTCAATTTTTCCGAACCCATGCCGACCACAGGAGCTATTCCGTCATAAGAGAATGCAAAATTTAAAAGAATGCTTCCGTCATCCTGCTTGATTCCCTCTTCCTGAGCTTTTGTTATCAGAAACGCTATGAGTCTCTTCTCATCCGATTTTATCATGAGAAATTTTATCTGCTCGTCAGTGCTTCTCAGTCTCCGTGTAAGCTCTGTCACTATATACTCTATGAGCGGCTCCTCTCCTATCTTCTTTTTGAATGCTGATTTGTCAAAAGTGATAAGCTGTGTATCTCCGTCGGAAACAGCAGTCGCAGAGCGGGAGCTTCCGTCAATAATCGCCATCTCTCCGAAAAAATCTCCTTCGGAAAGAACTGCAAGTATTTTTGTGTCCTCTCCCACTTTCTTGATTATCTTCATCTTGCCTGATTTGATGAGATACATCTCATCTCCTACGTCTCCTTCACGGAAAAGAATTTCTCCGTTCTTCAATGATTTTTCTATTCCAACGGAATCTCCCATATTTTCTCCTTGTTTGTTACAAGTTTATAATAAGAGGCAATTCTCTCTTGAAAGCATTCCTCTCGAATGAAGAGATGACTCTTCTCACATCTTTCTCTCTGTATCCCTGTTTTTTCACATCGGATAAAGATTTCTTTTTGTCAAAATACAAATATGAAATTTCATCTATTGTTTTATATGAGAGGCCGAGATCTCCCTCGTCTGTCTGCCCTTCCCAAAGGTCGGCTGACGGCTTCTTCTCTATTATTCTCTTCGGTATGCAGAGATATTCCGCATATTTGAAAAGCTGTGTTTTATAAAGACTTCCTATGGGATTCACAGCGCAAGCCAAATCTCCGAATATTGTGCCGTACCCCATTACTATCTCCGACTTATTGCTTGTTCCGAAGACTATTCCGTTCTCACGCATTGATATGTCATATAGGATTGACATTCTCTCGCGAGCGCATTTATTGCCGATTCTGTTTTTACCGGGATTCTTCTCTTCTTTGAAATATGCGTCAATCTGTTTTGTGATATTCTTCACTTCGTAATTGAGACTAAGATGCGCACAAACAAGATGTGCATCCTCTGCAGATGTCTTCGATGTCGTCCTGTAAGGCATGAATACAGGGACAATCTTTGATTTCCCGAGTGACATAGCAAGAAGAGTGAGCACAATCGATGAATCAAGACCGCCTGAGATTCCTATAACAGCCCTCTTGGCATTCCTGCATTTGAACTCGGACTTTATTTCCTTGATGAGATGTTTTGTTGTTTTTTCATAATTCAAAGCAAGAACTCCGCCGGATATTTTCATTTGACCTCCGAATATTAAATAATATTATATAATATCAAATTATGGGACAGAGTCAAGATGGGTTAATCTCCTATGAATTTTCTTGTAATTGAGACAACGAACAAACCCATCACCAAAAGACCGCAGAATGCCTCAAAATTTGCAACAAAACGCATGTAACCTATCGGATGTATGTCACCGTAACCCACTGTTGTAAATGTGACAATGGAAAAATAGATTGAGCGCGATATGAGCTCTTTGAATGACATATTCATTACTGAATCGGAAGAAACGAGATTACTGCTGTCAAAAGCATAAATGCATGAAAAGAATCCTACAGTCGTCAAGGCAAGAATAACCATTCTTTCAATCTTGATGCCATAACCCGTAAGAAACTCAATCGCCTTCATAAATGAGCGGTATATAACGGATGCGTGTGACTTTCTCTTTGCTTTTAGTTCAAGAAAGAAATATGTGTCTCCCTCCGAATAAAATCCGTGCGAGCGGTACATCAATTTAATCTGCCTGTATATCTCCTTTATTTCAGACCAGTCATCCTCATCATTCTTTTCATTGTATTCGTCAAGAACCATTGCATATCTCTTTGTAGTTCTCCATCTTCTGTCATCTTCATCCAGATTTTCGCGCAAGACACAAACAGGAGTCTTTTCACTGTCTATAAGTATCTCCTTGCCTCTGATGCTTAAAATTGTATATTCATTATCCTTAATGTAATAGACTTTTTCGGAAATGAATTTTGTGGAGACATCGCATGAATTGGATACGAGCTTCGCCTGAAAGAATTTTGCCCCCGTAAAATCACATCCTTCTATCTCAGAGGCGACAATCTCCGCTCCTCTCATGTCGGAAAATATAAATGCGCTCTCGTTCAAATCTGCATTTTCAAAGAGAATCTTACAGCAATCGGCTCCTATAAACGAATCATTGATGCATTTCGAATGTTTGAATATGCAATTCTGCAATGATGAAAAGTCAAAGCAAGAATTCGAAATATCAATCCCTTCAAAATGCGTATTGTCAAGAACAGCATATTCGAAATGCAGTCCGGACATGTCTCCGATTGATGAAGAATGTTTTGCGGTATTTCTTGCGTATGCGAACTCATTGAATCTTCTTGCTGTGAACCTTTCATTTGAAAGGTCTATCCCCCTCAAATCAAGATTCACTTTAACTCTCTCGCCGTTTACCGTTATGCTCTCCTCTGTTGATGAATCCGTAATAGGCAGATTAATCTTCCTTAAAAAATCGCTCAGCTGAATCTTCCAGTCCTCTGAAGTGCCTATTATTCCGACTATGTTTCTCTTGACAATATCTTCTGTCATATCCTTATTGGTCTTTGAAATCTCTTTCCACCGTCTTACAAGAGATTCCCTCTTATGCTCTAACTCTCTAATGACAGTCATTTTTCTTCCTTGCTTTTAAATAAAGAATCGACAAATTCCTTCGCCTTTTCACCAATCTCTTTTCCGTATTTATCATTCATTTTATTCACAAACTCATCTATGTCCTTTCTTATGTCCTTTGTCTCATCATCAAGCTCGTCCTTCGTTGTATTATAAGTCTTATTTATCTTTTCTGTGACCATGTTCGTAAAATCTCTCCATTCCTTGCTTTCGAGAAATTCCTTTACTTTTACTTTGACCTTGTCTGCAACTCTGAAGACATAGTACATAAATTCTTCCATACCCTCAACCACATCTCCGTCAGTTAAAACTTTCGCTTCATCTTCGTCATTAAGCAAGACCATTATATTTTCTTTGCCATTCTCCTTTACTTTGAAGAACATTGTCTTTGTATTCATTCTGCTCCTGTACTCCGGACTTATGAGAATATAAACCATTGTCGTCTTTGTGTCATACTCGACTTTTGAGACTGTGCCTATCACCGAATCTTCATACATCACATCGGATCTCGGCAGTATTTCGGTCTTTCCGTCGAATTTAACCTTTAATTCAAGATATTTGTCGCATGAGGTCATAATAAACAACAATGAAATGAACATTAATATTCTCTTCATATTACTCCTCCTTAATTTCGGCTGATTCGGATTCGCTTCTCACCTTTGTGATTCTGTCAGCAGTATTTTTAATCGTGTCAAGATGCTTTCTCGACACTTCATAGGCGGATTCCGCCTTTTGAATCGCCTCCCCTGCTCCCTCATACTGCTTTATGAAATTCTCCACATGCTTTTTAAGTTTCTCCGCCTCCTCCTGAATCTGCTTTGAATGTTTGTAGTATTTATACTGCTTCATTCCCATCATGATTATTGATAGAAATGCAAAAAGAGTGGACGGAGATGCCAGCATCACTTTGTTTTTTAAGAGATTTTCAAAGAGCTCATCTCTCTTCGGATTATCCGTAATACGGAGGCATTCGAAATACAGAGCGTCAGAGGGTATGAACATTATTGCGAAATCGGATGTTCCCTTCTCCGGCTTAATATATTTCTGTGATATGCTTAAAGAAAGAGTTTTGACATTATCTGCGAATTTTTTATAAATATCATCCTTCGCCTTTTCGTCATTCTCCTCCATATACCTGCTGAAGAGTTCAGTCGGAAATTTGGAATCAATCGGAATTACAATGTCCCTGTAAAAAAGCGCAAGGTCGACTATTGAGCCGTCTTTGTAATCATACTGCGTCTTGTACATCTCAGAAGGAATTATCTTTGAAACAATCTCCTCAAGAATATACTCGCCGTAATTGCCCCTCAGCTTCGGTCTGTCAAAAAAGTATTTTAAATCCTTTGATATTTCTGTTGCAGAGCGCTGTTCAATCGTCAGTTTTCCTATTGTCTCATTCAAATCCTTTATAATCTTCATTGTCTCTATAGTATTCACTGAAATCATATCCTTTGTCTTTTCAAGCTCGTCTTTGTTTCCCCGCACAGTATCTGATATCTCATTCTTCATTAAGAGAAGCTTATTCTCAATATCTAAGGCATTTCCGCTCTGCCTTGATTTCATAACAGCAATCAAAAGAATTATTATAACAACTGAAAGCACAATGACAAATCCCAAAAGCGCATAAATCATTTACACCTCTTTTTAATCCTTTATTATACCCAAAAATTCCCCTCCTGACAATATATTTCTATATCGGTGCAGTCTTTGTTTTTTGTGAAAAGCAGGGATATGCAATTCAAAAGTATAGCCACTGTTAACATAACTGCAAAATAAAAAGGCACCCTTAAGAGCGCCTTTTTATTTGTTCTATAAAAGCATTATGCTTACTTTATTATAACAACCTTCTTGTTTATCTTTTCATCACCGTCTTTTATTCTTATGAAGTATGTTCCTGATTTCAAGCCTTTGTTCTTGTATATATGAGTCCCTTTACTCAGTCCCGCTGTCTTATGTATTATTTTCCCTGTAACATCATATACTGCAAATTCATTGTCCGATTCTTTCAGTTCATACTTTATCTCATCCATTGTCACTGTTAGTTTATTAATATCGGGTTCTCTTTTCACTTCTCTATCCTCCAATCCAGTCAATGCAAATTCCAAGACATAAAAACTCTCTCCTGCAAGATATGTGTAATCACCTAAGACAAAAACCTCATATGCACACCCCGGTGTGTCATAATAACCTACCTCAGTTGGGCTTGCAGGATTGGAGATGTTGATTATTTGTAGTCCATAATCTTCATCAGCAACATAGGCATAATTACCGGACACATAGACACCTAATGCATAACTCGGTGTGTCATAATAACCTGCCTCTGTTGGACTTGCAGGATTGGAGATGTTGATTATTCGTAGCCCATAATCTTCATCAGCCACATAGGCATAATTGCCGGAGACATAAACACCTAATGCATACCCCGGTGTGTCATAATAACCTGCCTCTGTTGGACTTGCAGGATTGGAGATATCGATTATTCGTAGCCCTTCATAATCATCAGCCACATAGGCATAACTACCTGAGACATAGACATTCCATGCATACCCCGGTGTGTCATAATAACCTGGCTCTGTAGGGCTTGCAGGATTAGTTATATTGATTATTCGTAGCCCACTACCTCCATCAGCCACATAGGCATAACTGCCTGAAACATAAACACCCCATGCACTCCCAGGTGTGTCATAATAACCTACTTCCGTTGGACTTGCAGGATTGGAGGTATCGATTATTCGTAGTCCATAATCTTCATCAGCAACATAGGCATAATTGCCTGAGACATAGACACCATATGCATACCCCGATGTATCATAATAACCTGCCTCAGTTGGGCTTGCAGGATTGGAGATATCGATTATTCGTAGCCCACTACCTCCATCAGCAACATAGGCATAACCGCCTGAGACATAGACACGCTTTGCATAGTCCGGTGTGTCATAATAACCTACATATATAGGGATTGATGGAATATTAATGTAGATTATTCGTAGTCCTTTATAATAATCAGCAACAAAGGCATAACTGCCAGAAACATAAACACCTTGTGCATACCCCGGTGTGTCATAATAACCTGTCTCTGTAGGGCTTGCAGGATTGGAGATATTGATTATTCGTAGCCCACTAGCTCCATCAGCCACATAGGCATAATTGCCTGAGACATAGACACCACGTGCAAACCCCGGTGTGTCATAATAACCTGTCTCTGTAGGGCTTGCAGGATTGGAGGTAGCGATTATTCGTAGTCCATAATCATAATCAGCCACATAGGCATAACTGCCTGAAACATAGACACCACATGCATACCCCGGTGTGTCATAATAACCTGTCTCTGTAGGGCTTGCAGGATTGGATATATTGATTATTCGTAGTCCATAATTTTCATCAGCTACATAGGCATAACTGTGTGAGACATAAACACCACGTGCATACCCCGGCGTGTCATAATAACCTGCCTCAGTAGGACTTGCAGGATTGGAGATGTTGATTATCCGGAGTCCACTACCATAATCAGCCACATAGGCATAATTGCCTGAGACATGAACACCTAATGCAGACCCCGGCGTGTCATAATAACCTACCTCAGTTGGGCTTGTAGGATTGGATATATTGATTGTTCGTAGTCCATAATCATCATCAGCCACATAGGCATAACTGCCAGAAACAAAAACATCCCATGCATTCCCCGGTGTGTCTGCATAACCGAGCAGTATAGGATTTGATTGGTCTTTAATGTTTAGTATTACCAAGTTATATCCCATACATACATAAGCAAGTGTGTCAACTATGAATACATCTCTTGCTTCTCCAAAGTATGGAACTCTTCCAACCCCTCTTACATTCAAACTGTCTGTCGCCCAGTTGGGTTGATAGGGATTCGGTTGCTCCCCCTGATTTATAACTAACATATCATCTTCCCTGAATGGTCTGTCCGATGCAAAAATAGTCAATCCCATAATCAGAGAAATACAAATAATAATAAAATTTCTCATCCAATCCTCCTTTGTTATTTTAATATAATTATTGTATTGAATAATGGCTCTCTTGTCAAGACACAAAATTAGCTTTCTATACCACTAATGTTGTCAAATCCTTCAACTCAGTCCTCGAACACATTCGCCGGCAAAAGGGCGGATTCTTTCAATCCGAAGACATCCTCTTCATCAATATTTACATCCATTATCTGAATATACTGCCTAAATGGAAAAACGGCTATCCTAAAATTATTGCTAATCTCTATTACTTACCCCAATCCCTTGTTAATATATATGGAGAACTCCCTTATGAAAACTAATCCACCTTTACACAACTTTCTTGACATCTCTCCATCTGCGCAAATTCCACTCCTCTGAATTTAGCTATTGCAAAAAATGCCGCCGCCTCCATTTCTACTGTGAGGCATCCCTCTTTTCTCCGTTTTTTGATTTTATTTATTGTCTCTCTGTATATTCCGTCAGTAGTCCATGTCTTTCCAAGCACATATTCTGCTTTATGTCTTTTTAAAACCTTCTCTATCGCTTCAACTCCTTTTTTTCCCGCATCAACCTCTCTTGAAGGAGGCATATAATGATAGGATGTCCCCTCATCTCTGACAGCTGATACAGGCACGACAATATGACCGGCGCATAATTTTTTATCCAAAACACCTGCGCCTCCGCATGCTATGAATTTCGTAAATCCGAGGGCAATTAATTCATCAAAAAATCCTCCTGCCATAGGAGCGCCAATACCCGGGAAAAAAAGGGATATCTTTTTTCTCTTATAGATAATCTGATATACAGGCAGAGGCCCCGCCTCTGAGCACCTTGAATCAATGACAGTTCCGTTATATCTCTTTACTACATCGCTCAATGCATTTCTAAAAAAAGTGATGACGCACCGTTCATGTTTGACTCTATTTTTTATGAATACTGACGGGTCAATCATTGACCTTGATTTTGAATCAAATTCAAGAATAGGATATTTTTTCTTCATTCTACTTCCTCCCGGCCACAATCATGTGTCCGCCTGAGTCAATCGCAAAACTCTCTCTGAAGACAGATTCGTGAATCTTCATCCAATTTTTCCATGCTTTTTTATGCTCTCTTTCAAATTCATTGGTTGTTTCATTGTCTATATTGAGCCCTTCAAGAGCAGATATGTCCGTCACCTTCAAGCACTGAGTCTTTAATAATTTTATTAGTTCTTCTGATGTGAAGAAATGGCAGAAACTCTCTCCTGCAAAATGATAATCATCTCCTGTTTTTGCAAATTTTGTCACATAAGAGTTGAATTTCACTACATTGGGCCAGCCCATAGGAGTTGCAAGAAGGATTCCCCATTTTGACATGACTGATATTATGACTTTTCTGTTTTTTTTAACAACTCTTCTAAGCTCCCTTACGGCATTTTTCCTGTCATTAAGAGGATGCACATGAGAAAGCGGCCCTCCAAGGCATATTACAGAATCAAATGTATTATCATCAAACAGAGAGAGGTCTGTGATTGTCCCCTCTATGATGCCTCTTATTCTTTTCTCAACTTTATTCTTCTTAATCATCTTCTCGGCAAGTCTTAGATTTTCAGGCACAAGGTCGAGTAGAACCATATCATATCCCATTTTCGCAAGTTCGATTGTATATCTTCCCGGACCGCCGCCTGCATCAAGTATCAACCCCTTCTTCGGCAGATGCTTTTTTAGGAATTTCATTGTTCCGTCAAATTCGAGTCTGTGGAACACATCTTGATTAAGTCTGTTCCATTCCCTCTCAGGCGTGGCGGAATAGAGTCTTTTCACAATGGCGCTTTCATAGTTTTTCATCTGCGCCCCGCTTTATTAAAATGTTTTTTCTCTGCATAAACAGAAGAACAAATATAATTATGTTCAGAACGCACATTGAGATACTCGCAATGCTTGTATCATCGCAAATAGAAAGAAAAGCATTTCCCAATACAAGAATAATCGTAAAAATATAAATCACCTTTATTCTCTTCATTATACCGGCGATAGCTATAATACAGAATATACCGTCAATGAAGAGAAGAAGAGAGACTATGATTTCTGTCTCCCTCGAAACATTCGGCTGGTCTATAACAAAAAAAATAAAAAAAGGAAAATACAATCCATACACCTCCATTAAGAGCCAATAAAATCAGAGTGATTATTTTGATATGATTTTCTTTCATCTGCGCTTTTAGTTTTATCTAATGACTTTTTTTATAAAATCGGAAGTCAGAGAGACTGTGCGCGACCAATTGAAATTTTGAGCCCATTTGTATGAATTGTCGCAGAATTCTTCATACCTTCTTTTGTCGGAAATTACATAATCAATTTTTGAAGCAAGTTCTAAAATGTCTCCGTACTCATAAAGAACTCCTGAAAACCCGTCTTTTACAGAATCGCGAAGCCCCGGAACATTTGCAGAGAGAACCGGAGTTTTCAGACTGTTTGCCTCTATGTTGACTATACCCCATCCTTCAATGAGAGACGGATAAACAGAGACCCACGCCTCTTTCAAAATTTCAAATTTCCTCTGCTCTGAAACATATCCCGTGAAGACAACTCTCTCTGACAAATCCATTGACTTGACAAGGTCTTCAAGTTTCTGCCTATAATCGCCTGCGCCTACAATCATCAGCTTCGCATCTTTATGTTTTTTTAATATTTCAGGCATTGCCAGAATTATATGATCAACGGATTTGTATTTTTTCAGCCTCCCCACATAAACTATAAGAGGATGCAATGACTTATTTATATCAGGATAATCAATTGAATCAACTCCGCATTCAGCCACCATTATTTTTTCTTTATCTATTCCGCGTCTTATAAGGTCATCTTTCGTGGACTCTGAAATTACTTCAAAATAAGAGTCTCTGTAAACCGCCTTTATAGGTTTTTCCGATAAATAAACATATAATGCTCCCAAAAAAGGAGCCTGCTTAAATATAGTCTCTCCGAAAATATGAGGTATTATAACCAGTACTGGAATCTTTGTAAACAATGGGGTATAAAAAGGCACTTTATTTATATCCTCTATAATTAAATCAATATTATATTCCTTTATAATGCGCCTAATGTTCGCATATACTGTAAAATTGAATGTCAATTCATGCCCGATATGAACATATTTTACGTCATTTGCTTTTTCATCTTTTGCATCTTTATACCCGCTTGTCAGAAAAGTCACATTATTTTCAATGGCAAGATGCTCTGCGATTTTTGTTATATGAATCTCAGCTCCGCCATAAAGCGGGTTCTTCATATCTCTCCAATTTATTATCAATATGTTCATGCTTCTATTTTACATATAGATTTTTTAAGTCAAGAGAAAAATTTGAAGGGTATTGACTTTTGTCTAATGTTTCATTATAATTTTAATAAACAAAAGGAGGTAGTATGAAAAATCTATTTTCCTCGGTTTTCATCCTGATCTTCTTCTTTCCTATCTTTGATTACACTCTTAATCCTGAAATCTCACCCGGAGTCTCCATTGAAGCGCCTTACAATGAATCAAAATCCTCAAATATTATTCTTCACAGAGAAAAGTATGCATTGATGCTTTCATCAAAATCATTTGATACAGGCAACATAAGAAAGGTTCTTCTCCTTTTGGGATTTGACAGCAGAGAAGTTGTTTTTTCTCTTGCTTCATATCAACAAATCAGACATTCAATTGATTCTGTCTCTTTAATCTGCGGAATTCCGTCTTTTATACTGATTATCGGAGATGAAGACGCTATTCCTCCGTATAGAGAAAGATTCAATCCCTACACGAACAACCAATACTCCACTGATTTCGATTACGGACTTCTCTGTGAAGACCTGAGGTTAAGAACTCTTGTTTCCCGCATCCCTGCAAAGAATCAGGCATCTTTAGATATATACACTGAAAATCTTCTTAAGTATCTTTTATCAAATGAGAGTTCAAAATCGGAAATACTTGCGCCTTTTTATGACTTTGACAAAGACTCTGTTGAAGATTATCTCTACTATACATTCTCATACAAGATTTCAAATTCAATCACTGACTGCAGATTGCTCTCTGAGACTGATTCTCCCTGCCCGAAATATCTGTATGACGGAAGTGAAATTGATGATTCCATGCAATACCCGTTTAATGACTGGCTTGTGGATATTGGTGAGATTAACTCAGATTCACCTCTACTTCTCTGTTATAGAGGACACGGGAATCCCATCTCAATGGTTCTTCCTGAAATTCCACTGTCCGAGATATCATCAATAAATCTTAAAATGAGCGGGTCTCTATTCTCCTTCACATGCCTCCTCTCTTCATTTGACAATGAAACGAGCGGTTTTTCAAATTGCTTCTCTGAATCAATTATATTCTTGAACACTGGCTTTGCAGCTTCAGTCGGCTTTTCTTCCGAGACATTCTATCAATACAATAATCTCTTTCTAAATATCCTGTTTGACCACTTGAATGACAATATATACAAAACACTTTCATCTTCATTCAATCCTTCTATTTCAAAATCGCTTTTTGACTGCTGTAATGCGCTTCTTACAATTTACGGAGTGAATGATTACACTCTCTGTCAGATATCCTCAATGCAGATTTTCGGGATCCCTTCTCTCTCTCTTATCAAACAAAATTCATCAAAGCCTTTCTGTGTCAACAATACTCTGGATATCTCCGACTCTTCAATATGCGTCACACTATTTTCAGATGCTCCATTTTATCTCTCAACAGACTCTTGCTTGTATGATTCCGTCCCCAGTGAAGCGGGAACATATTTTATAAAAATAGAGAATCTCTCTATAGAAGACCGTCTTTTTGCATCATCCTATTTTAATGGAATTCTCTTTATAGATACAATTGAAGTGACGGGTTCGGGTTTTTCAGTTGCGGATGCCGGACTGTCGGATGATACTGGAGACAATGATGGACTCATTGAGAGCGGAGAGAGGGTGTCATTCTCTTTTAAGACTCTTCCCTATGCATTGGATTCATGCATTGTAAAATGCTCCTACCCGATTTTACAGGAAACATTGAAGCAGAATGAAGATGGGATATTTTTAATTGAATTCACTTTACCTAAAGATGCAGAAGAGGTTCATCTTGAAATTATATATGAAGGTATTTCATCATTTTGGTCTTTTCCTGTGAACAGATACACAGTCATATTGAACAAGATGCAATCCATGGACTCGCCCTTCATTTTCCCGAATGAGACGCATCAGATGATGTTTGAATTTTATCATAACAGAAACTTTTCAACTCCATGCACTCTCTCATTCATCTCTTCCGATGACTACATTTTCACTTCTTTAAAGCCGATGGTGCTTTTTGAAACTGATTCGGCAGTCTTCTTCAATGAAATGTCCGTTCTGTCCGACTCTTTTTGCATTGAGGTGGAGTACAAATGCAATCTCTTCGCGGATACTTTCACAATACCCTTTGTATGTGCGAAAAGAAACTCACTTTTTATCTATGATCCTAAAAATCAATATTTGAATTCCGAATTTACTTCATTTCTTCGGGATTCTTTGAAGTGCGCGCTGACTATAAACAGAGAATTAAATGATACAACATTTTATCCCGCGAATATATTTGCTTTCGGGATATATCCAAACAACAAATCTCTTGATTCCGGTGAAGCTTATTATATCAAAAAATGCGCATCTTACGGTTCATCCATGCTTCTTGACGGAGGAGATGCTCTTGGATTTGATAAGGAGGGAAAGAATTTGATATCTCTTTTTAACATATCTTCCGCTGAAGACGGGAGCACTGTCTACGCAGGAAGCGAAATTTCATTTCTGCCCTTCGGCTTGACAATGATTGCTGATACTACTGTTAAATTTGTCGACAATTACACGGCTGACTCTCCGTACTTGTTTTTAAGCCAGCGCATAATCGGATGCAACAGTGAAGACAGAATGGTTCAATCGTATCCTTTGACCAAGATTGCATCGAATGATAACCATTGGCTATACTATCTGTATGCATCCATTCTCCTCAATTACTCACATGAAATAGAATTTGCCCCTTCAATAAATCTCACTTTCAAAAAATCAGCTATTGTTAAAAATCATTCGAAAAATCCTGTCATGATAAAAATCCTCTCCATTCCATCATTCTTTGATTCAATAAAATTCATGGATTCTCGAATTATTCCTCCTGATTCGCAGAATGAACTCATATTCTTCATTAAGAGGGATTCGCCTTCTTTCACAGCTGAAATTGATTTTACATCGGGTTTTGATACAATGAATCTTTCATTGGTTTACTCGCCAAATTCAAAACCCAAAATGATAACCGCGCATATAAAGGCGGACAGTTTTTCATTTAAGATTGAAGAGGAGGGCGCTCTTTTGCTTCCTCAAAAAGCGCAAAAGACATGTTTCGTAAAAAGATCCGGAAATACATATACTCTCTTTGGAGACATCAAAATGCTTGAAGAGGAAGAAATAATATTCAGAACTGCGTCGCAGGATTATATAATTCTGCTTCCCAAACTTAGTAGAGAAAAAAGAAAAGAAGAAGAGTGCGCTGTTTACAACATTCTTGGAGAGAAGACTAAAGTGAAACCCAATGGATTGTATTTTTCAGAAGAACGCAAATTCATTCACATAAAATAATTCATTGACAGAGATTTAATTTTATATATTATAAGAGAATGAAATTAAAAATTTTCTTGATTATACTGACTCTTTCCCTCTATTCTTTTTCATATGAAATAAAACTGTCGGATATTACATCAAAAATAGATTCAATGACTCAAAAAGAACGGGTATCTCAATTGTTTTTTGTTTACACGCCGAAGAAGACAAATTTTAAGACATGTCCCGGAGGAGTGATACCATCAAAGACGCTTTTAAAATCCGTCTATAAAAAGAATTTTGATTTAACGAAGCATTTTTCAAAATATGATATTCCCCCTTTTATAGGGATTGATCAGGAGGGGGGAATGGTCAACAGACTTTCATTTATATACAAATTCCCTTCCATAGGCGAGATTTATCTTGATAAAGAAAATCAAGCCGGTATTATTAATTCTCAGATTGAATTAATGGCCTCCCTCGGAATAAATGTCAATTTTTCGCCCTGTGTCGACCTTTCGTTTAAAGACAAATCATATATAAACAGAACAAAGAGAGGAATATCGCAGAATCCCGATTCAATAATTGCATTTTCAAGAAGATACATGAAATTGCACAAAAAGAAGAAAATCCTCAATGCAATAAAGCATTTCCCGGGATATGGAGACACTTATGACAATTCGGATGATTTCATAACAGCTTACAAAGGAACTGGCATTCAGCTGTTTGAGAATCTGAAGATTTTTTCCTCCCTTCTTAATGATGCATCTTTTGTAATGACTGCAAATTTGAAATATCCTTCTCTCGACACTCTTCCCGCTTTAATATCAAAATCCATTGTCTCCTTCATAAAATCTCAAGATTCGACAGTAATAGTCATGACAGATGACATAGCAAGCAGGGGTAATAAAAATCCTTATATGACATTAAAAAGGTCATTCCTTGCAGGGTGCGATATGTTTATAGTTATGGATGACACACTCTTTCCCCACTTAACCGATTCAATGGTTGTGTGGCTGAATAGAAAAGAGATTAGTGAAAAAGATGTTGAAAAGAGTTTGATAAAGATACTCCTCAAGAAGGAGTATCTTTATCAAATATTCAAAAAAAAGTAAGGGTCAGAATTTTATAAATGATTTCTTAACTGTCTCTCCGCCGCATTTTCCTATTACAAAATAGATTCCGTCTCTGTTTGAGGAATCAAACTTTGTGTATCCGGAATTCAGATTCATTACTTTACGGCCCATTATATCAATGACCTTAATGTCAGTCATATCTTTAACAAATATGAATCCGTTAGAATATGATATTAATGCATTTGCAGTAGATTTTTTATATGGAGCAAATTTGATATTGCTCTCTTTGCTTCCGGTATTTGTAAATAAAAGATCATAATTTAAAATGTTTTCAAATGTTACCCATGTAAATCCTTCAATATTCTCCCAATCAAGCCATTCAAGAGTGAATCCCATATATACTGATTTATGAGTTGTTGCAACATTGACTACTGAAACTACAGCAGGCGCCTTAAATTTTCCGGCATAGAATGCGGTATCAATGAAAGTGTCTCTGGCAAAGGGCCTGACTATATCAATATATGAAGAGGTTGGTGTTACGATATGCATTAAATGGGTTAATGAATCATCGTAGTAATATGAGTTCTTTGAAGCAGTAAAATCTTCTTCATCACTCTTGCTGGATATATAATCAATGCCCAAATAATCCTCAAGAAAAGGAAATTCCGTTCCCGGTTCATTGATTCCTTCATAACCAAGGTCTTCTGCCACATTTTCACTTGACATTATCAGATTTCCGCCGAATGTCATGTAAGTTCCGAGTGCAGTCGTGTCAGTGGGTGAAAGAGTATAAGCATCATCACCTGTGTACCAGAGCACTGTTGCATAAGGAGTATAGTATGAATACGAAGGTCCGGAGCTCTTTAAAGGAATTGAAATAATATCATAATTGATATTGAATTTGTTTAATGCGTTAAGTATCCCCTTTTCGGATTCGTTTGGTTCTCCTCCGTCATCCTTAACTACAAGAACCTGTCCTATTGAGAAGAAGCGGAGAATGTCCCTCAGATATGACGCCCTTATGAGCTGATTCTCTATTGAATCCGCAAGGTCCTGTTTTATTACAGGGAATGAATATGCGCCGAATGCAGTTGTCTGCATAAATGTCTTTCCGGGAAAATAATAAGGAGCTTTTGTTGCAGGAGGAGTGTATGCTGTGGCAGTCGATTTATACAGTTTTCCCTGTTTCTCTCCGGGAATCAAAACTGAATAATAATAAGGTTCCCCTATTGTAAGATCAGAAGGACCCATTCCGTCAACTGAAATGTCAGGCGCTGTTCCGGAAGGATATATGAATGTGTATGGTCTGCAGAATCTTGAATTTGTGTCAGTCACTATTGTGTCATATCCCGTATAAGTTGTTCCTCCGTCATAAGTGAGATTGTTGTTAAAGTAATTGTTTAAAAAATCTTTGTCTTTTACATTTAAAAATTGAGCAATATTGTTTCCCTCAATGTACAGACATCCTCCCATATCAAGGTATTCCCTTAAATTGTATCTGTCAGTGCTTGAAAGAATCTCATCAGTGTATGGCCTCGGTCCGCATATCACTATTACTGCTGAAAACGCTACAAGATCTTTCCATGAAGGAAGAGTAGATGTGATATAGAGATTTTTATTGACTGATTCGTCAAAACCCACATCCTTCAATGCTTCAACCATATTATACTCAAATCCAATAAATTTTTCTATATTATCCGGATTCCTGAATGTAGCCCCCTTGTCATTGTCCCAGACAAGAATGTTCACATTCTTATAGTGCTGCGCATTCAGCATCAGCACTGAGAACAGAACAATTAAAAAAATCGCTTTCTTCATAATTCCTCCGCTATTTTATAATTATTATTTTTTGCGAATAAATTTTACTATTTATCTGAAGCAAAAAGAAATATGTTCCCTTTGGAATCTCTTTAATCTGCCAATTCAAATTGTGAATTCCCTCTTCCAAAATCATGTTTTGTGAAAGATCTTTTATTGTCCTTCCAGTGAAATCAACTATCTTTGATGATACATTTGCTCTGTTCTTCAAAGAAAACTGAAAGTCAGCAGTTTCATTATTTGAGAAAATCGTCTTTGCGCAGAGTTTAACAAAATGTTCACTCTCGGCATTCTCCTCTGCTTGAATCTCATCATCCTCTTTGAGTGTTACCATACCCAATGGTCCTGTAACTGTAAGGCGAACAATATAATCTCCGTCTCCGTTCTCAACCCATATTCCTGTTGTTTCCTTCCAAAATGAATTTCCAGTTCCTGCTCCGTCAGAAATGAAATAAGAGAGCTGATTTGAGGGGGAATCCTGTGTCCGCGAATATAATACAACCCAAAATTTCTGCGAAACAACAACAGGAGTCGCCACTGTATCGCGTATAACCTGTTGCGAACTGTTTGTGTTGAGAGAAAATGCCTTGCTGTACAATAGTTTGTTTGGAGCATTTGCAGAATCAGTATAAACTAAAATCGTATCTGTCTCTTGTTTCTTTGTATATCTGCCCCAATTGACAACATTCAGAGTGCATGAGTCAGAGACATAAAATCTTACTCCTCTGTAAAATGATCCGAACCATGCCTTTGTCAAAGAACCGTCATCATGCTGAATATTGTAAACTGCGGCAAAATTAGTTAAAAAAAGTGAAAGTAAAAAGATTAAAAGAAAAATGCGTCTCATAAAAACCTCCATTTTCGAAAATATAACTAAATACTAAAAGAAATATTTAGCATATTTTATGCCTTTTAAAATAAATAAATGAATAAATAAAAGAATTTACAAGATAAAAAACAATCAACTACCTTCGGATTGTGCAACATTTGCACTCACACCCCTCTTATATCAATTTTATCGACAAATTGTGAGAGTATATCTCTGAATCTCTTAAGTTCTTCAGGTTTGTACGGCTTCAGTTTTTGAAATTCCTCATTGTAGGTCTTTTGAGCTCTAAATTGCTGAAGAGAGATTTTTTTTGCGCCATTCACAAGAGAACCTATCTCTCTTATGTCTTCGGATTGGACTATTTCAGGCACAACAGTAGTGCGGAATTCATAATCAATATTTGAGGCAATGATGCTGTCTATTGAAGTTTTTATCTTCTCTTCATCAACATTCACCCCAGCCGCTATATAATATTTTTTGAGTGATGTCTTTACATCCATTGCTATGTAGTCAACAATATTCAACTCAATTATTTTTTTCAACAGAACGGGATTGTAGCCGTTAGTATCTATTTTTATCAGTTTTCCGGTCTCTCTCTTCAATGCCTTTATGAAATCAATCACTTCATCAAATAAAAGAGGCTCTCCTCCTGTAATGCATATTCCTTCAATGAAATTGCGCCTCCTTAAAAGTTCGGAAAAAAGAAAATCCTCTTCAATATCCTCGCCTCTGTTATCAATCAATTCCGGATTGTGGCAAAAGGGGCATTTGAAATTGCATCCGCCTAAAAAAATTGTAGAGGCCACTTTATCAGGATAATCAAGAAGTGTTACCCCCTGAAAACCCTTTATCCTGATATTTTTCAAAAATTATTTCCTTACAGTTTGAATTCTTTTCTGTCCTGAAACTCTTCCTTTTTTCCTTCATTCCAATTGTTTACTGGCCTGAAATAACCGACTACTCTGCTGTAAATCTCGGTGGGAACTTGCTTTACTCTAACCACATGAATTTTTTGCACTTCTTCTTTCATTTGCACTTTCTCCATTTTATTCTCCTTTTTCAATATAAGTTTCAAGACCGAACATTTCCAGCTCCTCATTTGAATGGTCATACGGACAGAACTCGTGTTCCCCCGGTATGTATCCGTGCACCGGACAAATTGAGAATGTGGGTGTTATTGTAAAATACGGAAGATGAAAATTCTCCGCAATTTTTTTCACAAGAGATTTGCATGCTTCTATTGAATATATCCTCTCTCCTAAAAAACCGTGCAGAACGGTTCCGCCTGTATATTGACACTGCAGTTCGTCCTGCAAAGTCAAAGCTTCGAAAATATCGTCAGTGAATCCTACTGGAAGTTGAGTTGAATTTGTGTAATAAGAAACACTCCCGCCTGCGGTTAGTATATCAGGAAAACGTTCTTTATCTTTTTTTGCCAAACGGTATGATGTTCCCTCCGCCGGAGAGGCTTCAAGATTGTAAAGATTTCCCGTTTCTTCAGTATATTCCGATAAAATATGCTTCATAAATTTCAATGTCTCAAGAGCAAATTCTCTCCCCTTTTCATGACCGATGTTCTCTTTTATCAGCATAAGAGCCGCTTCATTCATGCCTATCAGACCTATTGTTGAAAAATGATGAGACCAATACTTTCCGTTTGCCTCTCTAATTCCGCTTAAATAGTGCTTCGCATAAGGATAGAGACCGTCTTCAGTAAATCTCTCAAGCACCTTTCTCTTGACTTCAAGGGACTCTTTTGCAATTGCCATCTGTTTTGAGAGACGATTGAAAAACTGCGTTTTGTCCTCGCTTTGATAAGCTATACGCGGAAGATTTATTGTCACGACCCCTATCGATCCTGTCATCGGATTTGCTCCGAAGAGACCTCCGCTTCTGAGTTCCGGCTTGTGCTCTTTCTCTTCTGTCCGTTCCTGCTTATTCAACAGATTCAACTGCACCGTATTTGAGTGTCTCTTCAATTCTCTGTTGTCAAGACGAAGCCTGCAACACATTGACCTTGCGTCGGAAGGGTCCATATCCGAATTTATAAAATTACTGAAGTAAGGGATTCCGTATTTAGCTGTCATCTCCCATATTTTATCCATCTTTGGATTATTCCAGTCAAAATCCTTTGTTATGTTGTATGTAGGTATCGGAAAAGTGAAGATTCTTCCTTTTGAATCTCCCGCCATCATAACCTCTGCAAATGCGAGGTTGAACATATCCATCTCTCTCTGGAATTCTTTGTATGTCTCTGTTCTTCTCTCTCCGCCTATTAAAACCTGAGTGTCTTTGAATGACTGGGGGCAGACAAGGTCCATGGTCACATTCGTGAATGGCGTCTGAAATCCCACTCTTGTAGGCACATTCACATTAAAAATAAATTCCTGCATCGCCTGTTTCACATCCTCGTATGAAAGATTGTCAAAACGGATAAATGGAGAAAGATATGTGTCAAAATTTGAGAATGCCTGCGCTCCTGCAGATTCGCCCTGAAGTGTGTAGAAAAAATTTACTATCTGGCCCAAAGCTGTTCTGAAATGCTTCGGAGGCTTGCTCTCTATCTTTCCGGTCACTCCGCCCAATCCCTTTGTAAGCAGAAGCTCAAGGTCCCAGCCACAGCAGTAAACAGAAAGCATTCCAAGGTCATGTATGTGCAGGTCTGCATCTTTGTGGGCATTTGCGACTTCTTT
The DNA here is from genome assembly GCA_002327905.1 of Caldifarciminota bacterium UBA2202. Lineage (GTDB taxonomy): Bacteria > Hydrothermota > 32-111 > 32-111 > 32-111 > UBA2202. The sequence continues at coordinate 33,182 of DCUY01000074.1, forward strand.
CGAATATATTTTTTCAAGCCAGTATTGCGATGAAATTGCAGAGGAGATGTGATTATTAAGGCCCTGAAGAGAGTATGACATATTTGAGTTTTCATTCACTCTCCAATCGCTCTTTTCAATATAGTCATCCATCAGGCCTATTCCGTCTTTTAGCAGGTCCTTCGCCTTTCTAAGTTGTGAGTGCTGTTCTCGGTAGAGTATGTATGCCTTTGCGGTCTTGGCGTAACCGCCCTCAATAAGCATTTTTTCAACGAGGTCCTGCACATTCTCCACAGTAGGCACTCTTCCGTCTTTGTAAATGACCTCAAGGACTGCTCCCACCTGATTTGTTATTTTCTTCGCCAGTTCAAGGTCATCCCCTCCGACAGCCTTTGCGGCTTTGTAGATTGCAGATGAAATTTTATTTTCATCGAAACTCTCTACTCTGCCGTCTCTCTTTCTGATTTGCACAATCTTTGACACTCACTCCTCCGACTTTTTTAGAAATTTAAGAAACAATTAAAAATATCTTATTCATTAAAGAGAGAATGTCAAGACCAAACACTATATTTAGTGTTTTTTTATTTTCAAAATGCACAATAGGTTGAAAAATAACTAAACTTAATCTACTTATTCACTTTACAAACATCTCGCTTGTTTTAAATCCGTATTCAGGTTCAACTTCTGTCACATCCGCAACTGACGATAAATCCGACACATACATTTTCCCCACATTTGTTGAAAATATCACCTTATCATTAATCCTCTCTACATCTGAGGGTGACGATACTCTTATCGTGTCGATTATGCTTAAATCTTCCGCTGATAAGAGGTACGCATTCTCCATAGCATCAAGAACTATAACAAATCCGTCAATGCATTTTACTTTTCCAAGATAGGAATTAAAGCTTGTTCTCTTAACAACACTGTCATTTGATATTTTTATAATGCTACCGTATATTGAATTATAATCGCCGACACAGGAGACAAAAACATCCTTTTCATCCGATATGTCAATGAATGAAGGATTTGAACCTGACTCTATTTCGGTCTTTTCCCAAGTAGCGGTATTCACTTTATATATTGAAGCTGTTTCTGATACATTATTGCTTCCTATATATATAAATTCTCCGTCTCTCGCTATCTCCTGCGGAGCCGCAACTCCTGTGATTGTTTTAACGGTTTCAAGAGACTCTTTATCCATTACCAAGACTGAATTATCCAGCCATAAAGACAAATATATATTATCATCACACTCTTCAAGATAACCTGGTGATGTCATTTCTCCGGTTGTTTTTTCGAGAATAAGATCTCCGTCAAGAGAGAATTTTTGAATTGATGCATTTCCTCCGTAGCCTGAATTTGAAATGAATATATTATTATCATCTACTATAATGTCTGAAGGCCCGTCTCCTGCAAGTAAAAGCGGGTCAGTTGAAGAGACAAGAGTTGAATCCATAACATAAACCGCCTCCGCATACCAGTCGAGAATGTATATTGAGCTTTGCACATCATCATGCCTAAGAGAGCATGATGATAGAATAATGATTGCAATTGCTACTGAGTAAAGTGTTCTTTTCATAATTTAATCTCCATTGAAAGTGTTATTTTTCTTCCTTCAAGATAGTATCCGTTGACTGATTCCACATTTTGGTCAAGCGGATTGGTGATGCTCAGTTTTATTTCAGAGCGGCCAAAACGCGCTCCTATTGATGCTTCGGAGAATAAAAATGAGCGCTCCAATGACTTTGTGTTTGCTTGAGATATGTATGAAGGACTCTGATAATCTGCAGATAACTGCAAAAAAACAAATCTGCGAATAACTTTTACCGAAAGGTTATCCTTGAAAACAGGCGAGTAAGGAACAAGCTTCATTTTCTCCGTGTAATTGGGAGAGAACAAAAAGACATTCCCGATTTCGAGGTTGTCAAACTTTATCTTAGCATCAATCGAAATATGAGGATTAACTGCAAACAATACATTCTCGGGAGTGTATATTCCTCCCTCATTGACCCATCGTATCATTGAGAGGAAATAATTCAGCCCAGCCTCCGCTCTCATCTCCGCACGAGTGAATTCCCTGTCTGCAAAGAGAAAGAATCCCATCATCTTTTCGCTTTCAAGATTTGCGTTGCCTCGGGCAAATGCATCCCCCGCCCAGTAGAGCTCATTGAAAGTCGGCCTTCTCACTGAAGTTCTCAGACCCGCAAGGATTTTTTCCTTTAACACTGATGCCTCTGTTGTCACATTTGCCGAATAGACAAATGCGGTTTTGTTCGAAATTGAGAATCCTGCGCTTCCTTCAATGTTCCATAATCCCTTTTTCAGAGATGCATTGAGAGACGGATACTCTTCAAGAACATTCCCCGTTTTTGTGCCTTCACACCTGTTAAGCTGGTTGGAGACTGAGAGAAGGATGTTGTCATTAAAGCAAGAGAGAGATGTCAAAAGAGAGGATGTCTTTGTGAGATCGTCTGCGACAGGATTTATCTCTTCATTGAAATAAGTATAGCTCGTAGAGGTCACAGAGTTTGTAATGCTCATCCTTTCTCCCAGAGCCATTTTTTGATTTATTACAAGAAGGGAATTACCCACCCTGCTGTTTTCATACCTGTATCCTGAGATTCCCGGATCCCCGCTTTCTGAAGTTCCGTAAAGCACGAGAATATCGTTTTCTCCTGCATCAAAATTCAGATTGAACCCGAATGCGCTTTTGTCGGAATTTTCAAGAATAATTCCTTTGGGCATTATCATGTTATTAAATTCACTTCGGAAAAATCCTCCGGAAAGCATTCCCGCATCCATGTTGACTGACATTTCCGCTGAATTGATTGATGCAGTTGCATTCAAAGAAAGGATTGTGTTCTTTGCGGTTTTGATGTCAACAGCCCCTCCAAAGATGTTTTCTCCCCTAAGAGAGGAGGACGAATTCCTGCTTAAGGAGATTTCCCCGACTGCCGCTACGGATATAAGGCTTAAATCTATTATGCGAGATGCTTGGTTTATAATAGGCACTCCATCAACAGAGAAGAGGATATCCTCTTGAGACATTCCCGGAAGAGAGACGGAGAGTGATCTGTTGTATTCCTTAATATGAAGATATGGTGACAGATTCGCAAGCCCATTCTTAATTCCTCCCTTGACATCAGTCTCCCTAATAATATTCCTGACCTCTTCGGAAAAGACGGTTGTGCCTTTCGCGCTGAACGGCTTGGGAATTAGAAAGACAGAATAGGAAGAGTCCGCTCCCACAAATATTTCGGCATCTTCGTATGCGAGGCATTTTATTTTAAGAACTAAGCCGGAGTCAGCCTCAAAGGGAGTCATGACCTGCATTTCACGACTTTTGAAAGAGACGACTACAAAACTGACCCTGCTCGTGTCAGACGCATCATACACATAGATTGAAGAACAACATATATAATTGTATAATAAAAATAATGACACTAACAGAAACGCGGTCCTTTTCAATACAATCCATCCTTTTGTTAGGACGGACCCTGTCAGAGCAGGTTCCGTTTTCAACAGGCAGGTTTCCTGGCTCGCAGTTTCTCTCCTGCCGCCTTCCCCTTTCGGGTGGCATCGGCATTCGTATCTGCTTACAGTTGCTTGACAGCAGCGGTTTTTCACCGCTTTCCCTATTACCTCATCCGAGCACCTATTTTCTTTATTATAATCTTCAATTGAACAATTGTCAACACATATAGCGGCGGGGGTGGAAAAATGTGACATTTTTTTGTTGAAAATTCTTAAAAAATGTTATATCATATATGATATGAGAAAAGTAAGAATAACGCATAAGAATGCCCTTCATCATGTAATGAACAAAGGTATTAAGGATGAGAATATTTTCATTGATAATTCTTTTAAGACTTATTTTATCAACCTTTTAAGAAAATTAAGCAAAAAATATGGCATTGATCTGTTAGCTTATGTGATAATGAACAACCATTACCATTTAATCCTACGCAACACCAACAACAACTTATCAAAATTTATGATGGAATTAAATGGCAGCTATGCAATGTACTATAGAATGAATGTCGGTGGAAAAGGATATGTTTTTCAAAACCGATTTAAATCAACTTTGATCGAGAATGAAAAATACCTTATCGATTGCCTGATTTATTTGTACATGAATCCTGTTAGAGCAGGATACTGCAAGAATCCCTTCGAATACATTTATTCAAGCCTTTACGAGATTATTTCTGATAATACTACCAGTAAAATTTGTAATTGCACATATATCTTGCATATCTTTTCAAACTTTGAAAATCTAAAAGAAATATTATACTCTGCGAGTTTATCAAAAACTGTTGAAACAAAAACAAGGATAAATGAGTTTGTGGGTGACAAAAATACAATAAAAAGAGCAATTTCACACTTTGAAAGAAGAAAAAAATGTAAAACTTTAATTGAGAGAAGAAGAAAGACCGATAAAACTGGTATGAGTATCAACGAAGCAATTGAATATGTTGAAAGGAAATTAAATTTGAAACTGGAAAGTTTATCCTATAAAAAAGACAAAAAGCAAGTATTGGATATTGTGATAATTCTTAGAAATGAATGCCTTCTAAAGTACACAGAGATATCTCAAATCCCTCTTTTCAAGTTACTTAAATATAATACACTGATAAAATTCTCATCCAGAAAAATAAAAAAGTGATTTGTCACTTTTTTCCACCCCCGCCGCTCTCTTGACTTAAAAATATATATATGTTATAAATAATTATTATGTTATTTATTGGAGTTAATGGCGCTTTGGGAAAAATGGGTTCTCTGATATGCCAGAGTGTACTCTTTGAAAGCGACATTTCCCTTACAGAAGCATTCGAACACGAAACTCATCCAGGCATAAAACAGGATTTGGGATTGTTTTTAGGCATTGAAGAGTGGAAATTGAATGTGGAAAGCCTGAATGCCGCTAAAAAATTCAAGCTGAAAGTGCTAATTGATTTTTCATCAAAGGCAGGATTCTCTTCCGCTCTTGATTTCTGCATTAAAAACTCAATTCCATTGGTTTCAGGTACGACAGGTCTGGACAAAGAGCAGATAAAGAGTCTGCATGAAGCTTCAAAAAAAATCCCTATACTTTATTCCACTAATATGTCAACGGGAATAAACACACTTCTTCTATCTCTTGATTCAATGAAGGATATTTTGTGCGATGAAAGGAGAGATATTGAAATAATCGAGTATCATCATAATCAAAAGAAGGACTCTCCAAGCGGAACCGCCTTATCGATAGCCGAAAAAATTTCAGAAATTTCAAAGAGAAAAATAGACCTGACCGGAAAAAATTCTTTTCCGCGGGGTTCTGAAATAAGAATACATTCATTGAGAATCGGGTCTGTGCCCGGATATCATAAGATTATAATTTCAGGAAACGGAGAGACAATAGAGCTCTCCCACTCTGCTGATTCGCGTGATACATTTGTCACAGGTGCAATAAGGGCGGCTCGCTTCATTGCAAAGAAAAACAGAGGTCTTTACAATATGATTGACGCGCTGAAGGAGAAATAATGGTTTCAAAAAAGATCAAGCTTATCCCTCCATACATCTTCAATGAAATAGACAAACTTAAAAAATCTATAAAGGATCCGATAGATTTCGGAGTCGGAGACCCGGATATGCCGACCCCCTCATTTATTGTAAAAGAGATGGAGCAACAGATTAAAATTGCGGAAAATCACAAATATCCGTCATACGAAGGGCTTCCGGAACTCAGAGAGGAAATAGCAAAATATTTTAAAAAAAGATTCAATGTAAATCTTGACCCTGACAATGAAATACTTATTCTGATAGGTTCGAAGGAGGGGATAGCCCATTCACTTGAAGCATTTCTCGACAAAAACGATGAAGTCCTTCTTCCTTCAATATGCTATCCTGTTTACAGGACACAGACTCTTCTTAAAGGAGGAAGGGTTGTCGAGTTTCCAGTAAACTATGAAAATTACTTTGTCCCCTATTTCAGCGATATCAAGAAAAGACTCTCGGAAAAGAGCAAGGTTTTGTTTTTAAATTATCCCAATAACCCTACAGGAGCCACTGTCGAAAAACCTTTCTATGATCAGGCGGTTGATTTCGCAATGCGGAATAATCTTATAATCATGAATGACAATGTCTATTGCGATGTCTATTTTTCAAAGGTGCGCCCCCCGTCGATTATGCAGACAAATCATGCGAAGGATTGCGCCATTGAATTTCATTCGTTTTCAAAGACATTCAATATGACAGGATGGAGAATAGGATATGCTGTGGGAAACAGAGAGCTGATAAAAGCTTTAAAGCAGATAAAAATGAATACAGACTCGGGAGTCTTTCTTCCGATACAGAAAGCTGTAATAGCCGGACTTAGGAACATTGACAATCATGTAATGCAGAATAATATGCTCGTAAAAAAGAGAATCGACCTTTTAAGCGAAGCTTTGATAAGCAAAGGATTTGAATTCCACAGACCCAAAGCATCATTTTATATATTCGCCAAGACCTTGAAAAAAATGAAATCTGCGGAATTCACAAAGCTTTTGATGAAAGAATGCGGTATAATCACAACACCGGGAATAGGATTCGGAGAGAAAGGCGATGATTTCATAAGATTTTCTCTTACTCTCAATGACAAAGATCTCAAAGAAGGAATCAGACGAATTAAAAAACTGAAGGTGTAATGGCTCTTATAGTTAAAAAATTCGGAGGATCATCTCTTGCAACACCGACACTGATAATGCACCTTGCAAAGAGAGTCTCTGCGGATATAAAAAACGGAAATAAGGTAGTTGTCGTTGTTTCAGCTATGGGAAAGACGACAAATGATTTTATGGCAATGGCCAAGCAGATTGCCGGACAGCCTGAGGAGAGGGAGATGGATATGCTTCTAACCGCAGGAGAGAGGATTTCAATGTCACTCTTCTCAATGGCTCTGAATTCTCTTAAAATTAAAGCATACTCTTTCACAGGCTCTCAGGTGGGTATAATAACTACTGGAGAGCATACAAATGCAAAGATTCTGTCAGTCAAGGGAGAGAGGCTTCTATCCGCATTGAATGACGGAATTACTCCGATAATAGCAGGATTTCAGGGCGTTTCAAATTCAAAGGAGATAACTACTCTCGGAAGAGGCGGTTCCGACACAACGGCTGTTGCTCTCTCCGCATTTCTTAATGCAGACAGATGCGAAATTTTCACTGATGTAGACGGAGTCTTTACTGTTGATCCGAGAATCAATTCAAACGCGAAGCTGATAAATGAAATATCGTATGACGAAATGCTTGTTATGGCGCATTTGGGTTCAAAGGTCCTCCATCCGCGCTCAGTTGAGATTGCTCAAAGATATAATATTAAATTGCTGGTTAAACCTTCATTTAACGAAGGAGATGGCACAATGATCACTAATGCGGAAAATATCGAATCTGTGAAAGTGAGGAGCATAAGCTCCAGACAGAATTTGGCTCTGATTAATTTCAAGACGGCTGACGGTAACATAGTCAATCTAATGAAGAGACTCAATAAGGCAAATGTGAAAATTGAGCTTTTCATAACAAAATCAAATGACTCTATTTCAGTAGTGGTAGATCAGGAGAAGCTGAACGAACTTCTTTCATGCACAGAGGATATATGCACATCCGTGAGCATCAATAATGACATCGCAATAATTTCTCTTGTGGGAGCGGGAGTCTCTACGGATACGGAGGTGCTTGAAAAGATTCTTGCTATCACTGAAAAATACTCAAATGATGTATTCGGTTTCTTTACTGATAAAATCGTTCTTTCAATTGTGACAAAACAACCTTATGTGGAGAAAATATCAAATGAAGCTGCAAAAGCATTCAATCTCCTCGGTTAATGTAGGAATAATAGGCGCGACAGGCCTTGTGGGGCAGGAGTTTATATCTCTTCTTGAGGAGAGAAATTTTCCTGTAAAAGAATTGTATCTCTTTGCATCCGACAATAGCATAGGGAGAAAGATGCGTTTCGGGAAAAAATTATATGAAGTGCTTCCATTCAAAGCAAATCTTTTCAAATCAATAGATATAGCTTTTTTTTCAGCCGGAGCCGATATTGACAAAATACTTGTGCCTCAGGCCGCTGAAATGGGAGCGGTATGCATAGATAATTCATCAGCATTCAGGATGAATAAAAAAGTGCCGCTTGTAGTGCCTGAAATTAATTTCAAGGATATTAAAAAATCCGACAGAATAATCGCCAATCCGAACTGTTCGACGATTCAGCTGGTTTTGGTTCTCGACACATTGCGCAGATTATCAAAAATTGTCTCAGTTGATGTATCCACTTATCAGGCAGTCTCAGGAGCAGGAAGAGAGCCGCTTGAAATGTATTTCTCGCAGTCTCTTAAAAGAAAGAGAGATGCTAAGACTCAGTTCTACGGAAATATAATTCAAAAGATCGGACCGATTTCAAAAGACAATTACTGCGAGGAAGAAATGAAAATAGTCTTTGAGACAAGAAAAATATTGAGTGATGAAAAAATGAAAATCTCGCCGACAACTATGAGGGTTCCTCTTCCGAATGTTCACACTGAATCAATCATTGTTGAATTTAAGGACAAAATTACAGTCAAAAACATAGAAGAAGCTCTGCTGAACAATAAAAATAATGTTCTTTTTGTTAATGATATGGATTCAATGGATGCGGATAAAAGCAACATCACATTCGTAAGCAGACTGAGGCGGGATTTAGATAATGAAAAAAGATTTTTGATGATTATTACTGCGGACAATCTCAGGGTTGGCGCCGCACTGAACGGAATAAGAATAGCAGAAAGGATAATAAATGAAAAATAAAATCATTCTGATCGCACTTCTTTTGCCGCTGTTGTCATTTTCAGCTCTAAGTGATGCAGATTACAATGTATCTTATGAGATTGACTCGCTCCGCAATCTCACAATTCAGACTACAATTTTTTTATCATCATCAGACCTCGTCTTTTTAAGAGAGAATGATTCCCTCTACAAGGGTGAATTTTCGGTTTCAGTCACAATGTTAAGAAAAGATAAGTCGCCTATTAAGTCCTTTTTTTCTGATTCCTTGCTCTATTTTAATAATTATCAAAGAACAAAAGAGGATTCCGTTATAAATATATTTTTAAATTTTCCATCAGACTCAATGATGGAATTTATAAGCATTGAACTCTCAGACAAAAACTCCTCAAATAAATTCAATGCTGTTGTTGAATCAAATGCTCCAAAAATCTCCAAAAACGGCTCTTATATTTTAAGCGCTAATTTTCTAAATGAAAATGATTATTTTGCAAATGATTCAATCAAATTGGCAGTAAAATCCATAATTACAGATACAGCCGAATATGCAATAAATTTCATAGTTCAGAATTCTGAAAAGAAGGTGATTTTCAAGCAGAAATTCAAAAAATCCGCTACTGAGGAGGATACTATAGCATTTTTCAAAGACCTTTACGGAGGAATGTACAAAGTCACTCTGGAACTAATCAGAAATAATAAAAAATTGAGTTCATTATACAAAGAATTTTCAGTGAAATTTTCATTCATCAATTCAGAGAAGGAATTCTCTGACCTTCTATCCGCGCTCTCATTTATCGGGAAGTGGAATGAAATTGAAAAAATCAGAAAGGCTGAAAATACGGAGAGGGAGATTCTTTGGAATGATTTCTGGTTCAAACAGCAGTACCATCCGGAGATAAGCTCCAATGTTTCTTATGAAGAATTCCTTGAAAGGTATAATTATGCAAACAAGAATTTCTCGGGCTTTAAGAAAGGATTTCTCACTGATTTCGGAAGAATCTATATAATGTACGGCAAGCCGGATGAAATAGAGAGACATCTCTTTGATAATGATTCAAAGCCTTTTGAAATATGGTACTATTGGTCTTTTGGCTATGAATTTCTTTTCGTTGATGAAAGAGGTTACGGAGATTACACCCTTAACAATTATATGGAGCAGTTAAAATGAAAAAAATTCTGATTCTATCATTGCTTTTATCAGCTTTGATTATCAGCGCTGAAATGTTCACTGATGTGACTTTATTTAAGGCGCAGAAGGATCTGTATCAGATGATCTGCGACATTGAAGTGCCGTCCGACAATATTACTTATAAATCTATTGACGGGAAACTCACCGGAATAGTAAATATTAGGGCAATAATCCGCAACATGAAGACAAATCAATCCGTTAATGACGAATGGAATACAAAATCCCTTATATCCAAATCCGAGGAGATAAAGAGGAGTCTTTCGCTTCTCGACAGAACATCATTTGTTCTCTCTCCCGGTGAGTATGAATTCACAGTGATAGCACATGATTCTTTCTCAATGAAAGAATGGACTGTTATTGACACATTGAAATTGGACAGCACTGCAACAACCCCCTTTATGTCAGATATTCTCATGGCTTTCACTATAAGCAAGGATACTATGAATGGAAAATTCACTAAAAACGGATACGCTGTTGTACCCAACCCTTCAAATGTGTTCACCTTATCAAATCCGATTCTTTATACTTACAATGAACTCTATAATTTTCAAAAAGATGAAAAATATAAAATGGAGTATGACATATTAAATATGAACGATTCGGTGATTTTAAGGACAGACCCTGTAGAGAAGACAGCTCCGGGATTTGATTTTGTAAATACGAACCTTATTTCGACTCTGGCTTTGAAAGAGGGAAAATATAAATTGAAAATTCAATTTTCTACTGACAAATACACTCTGTCAAAAACAACGGAATTTGAAAAGACTCTCACAATAGCCGGGGCAGAGATGTCTCAGGTGAATATTACAGACGAACAAATGAGATATTATTCAATGATTGACTATCTCGCTTCAGATAAGGAGATGGCTCAGTATAATGCTCTTGACAGCAAAGGCAAACATAATTTTCTGATTAATTTCTGGCTCAGAAGGGATGATACTCCGAACAATAACAAACTTGACGCTCTTGATGAATTTATAATAAATGTGAAATTTGTAAATTCGCAGTATTCATCGGGACATGAGGAGGGATACAAATCCGCCAGAGGAAGAATATATCTCACTTACGGTTCTCCTGATGAAACTTTTGTGATTCCAATGAGTGAAGGAGCAAAATCCTATGATAATTGGATATATTACAAAAACAGCGGCATGCAGTTTATCTTCATGGACATGAAGGGTTTCGGAAAATTTGATTTGCTTTATACAAATGTAGAGAGTGAAAATATCCCCGCCAACTGGGAATCATATATTGATGATGAAAATATGATTCAGTTCTACAGGAATTAGATGCGAAACTTCGATATTCTTATTATAGGCAGTGGAATTGCTGGTCTCACATTTGCATATAAAATGGCTCCATTTGCCAAAATCGGCATAATAACAAAGAAATCGGCCGAAGATTCAAATACAAATTATGCTCAGGGGGGCATTGCTTCAGTGTTCGGCAAGGATGACTCTTTTGAGGAGCATATAAAGGACACTATGGAGACAGGTCACGGACTCTGCCATCCTGATGCTGTAAGAATAATGGTTGAGAATGGTCCCAGACTTGTTCTTGAACTGAAAGAAATGGGTGCG
>DCUY01000074.1:44756-55183 GCA_002327905.1 Caldifarciminota bacterium UBA2202
ATGCCTTCTTAATCATATTTCATCTTACAATTCCGTTGAGATTCTGACAAACCATTTTGCGTGCGACCTTATAGTTGATGATGAGAATGTCTGTCAGGGTTTATATGTCCTTGATAAAGAGACAAATGAAATCGAGCCCTATTTTTCCCATTTTGTTTTTATAGCCACAGGCGGAATAGGATATATTTACAAACATACCACAAATCCGTCAATCGCAACAGGAGACGGAATTGCAATGTCCTATATAGCCAATGCACAGATTTCGAATATGGAGTTTGTCCAGTTTCATCCCACTTCCCTTTACGGTTCGGATGAGAAGGGCATGGCTTTTCCTATCTCAGAAGCAGTGATGGAGGATGTCGTCTCCTTCGACTTTCATGCCGTTGGTCATAGCCAAGCTTTTCTTATCTCGGAAGCAGTGAGAGGAGAGGGCGGTTTTCTGAAACTCAAAAACAACAAACAATTCATGCACAAATACCATCATCTGAAATCTCTTGCACCGAGAGATTTCGTTGCACGGGCAATAGATACAGAACTGAAACTGTCCGGAGAGGAATTTGTTTATCTTGATGTCTCCTCATTTAGTCACAAATATTTTCAGGAGAGGTTTCCAAGCATATATTCAAAATGCAGGGAGATGGGAATAGATGTGCCTTTCAGCCCTATCCCTGTAGTTCCTGCCGCACATTACAGTTGCGGCGGTGTTCTGACTGACATCAACGCAAGAACCTCAATTAAAAATCTTTACGCGGCAGGAGAGATTTCATGCACAGGAGTGCATGGGGCAAACAGACTTGCATCAAATTCTCTACTGGAGGCGATAGTATTTGCAGAAAGGGCTTTTCTTGATATAAAACCTCATCTCAAAGAAGAGTTTGTTACTAATGTCCCCGGTTTTTACAATCAGCCCGTGTATATGGACAAAAATGTCTTTGAAGAGATTATCCAAGAAAAAACTAAGTTGAAGGAGATAATGTGGAAAAGGGTTGCCATAATGCGTTCTCTAAAATCTCTGAAAGAAGCTGATGTCAGTATTGATGCCATATTTCGAAAATTTTCTTCAATGGAAAAATATAATAATGTGGATTATTTTGAACTTAGAAACATGCTTATTACTTCCAAAATTATTATTGCGTCCGCATTGAAGAGAAAGGAGTCGAGAGGACTTCATTATTTGACAGATTTTCCGAATGAAAATAATGAACAGTACATGCATGATACACTAATTCAAAAGGAGGTTTGATCATGAATATTAAGATTACAGGCAAACATGTGGAAATTTCTCCTCAGATCAAGTTATTCATAGAAAAATCATTGGAGAGGCTTGAGAAATTCGAGCATCATGTACTCTTATGCGAAATGCTGATTGAATTGAATGAAAAAAGATATAAAGTTGAGATTGATGTGGAAGTAAAGAAACACAGATTTACTGCCAGCGACGAATCATTTGATGTGACTACATCCATAGACAAAGCCGTGAATAAAATGAAATCCCAATTGAAAAAATTTGAGGAAAAAAAACATGAGCACTGAAAAGAAGATTGATGTATCCATAAAAGATTTTTTCAATGAGAACAGAGAGGAGCTTTCTCTGGAGCTTGTGAGCGGCAAAGAGGGTATGTCAAACAAGATTTCAGTTGTAGAACCGCACCATCCGGGCCTTGCATTTGCCGGTTTTACCGACTATGTATCTGAAGATGCGGTCTTCATAATGGGAGAGGTGGAAAACTCCTATCTAAAGCATATCTCGCCGGCAAGACGGTCCTTAAATCTCAACAGAATGTTTGAGAAAAGATTTCCATGCATGATAATGGGAAACGACATCCCGGTTTCTAAGATACTAAAAATGCTCTCAAACAAATATTCCATTCCAATGTTCTCTTCAAAAGCAAATACAAATATGCTGTTTCACAGAACAAATGTGTACCTTTCAAGCAGACTTGCTCCTTCAATAACATTTCACGGAACTCTTGTTGACATTTACGGAATTGGAGTTCTTATTTCAGGAAAGAGCGGAATAGGCAAAAGCGAGTGCGCTCTTGACCTTATTGACAGGGGGCATCGTCTTGTAGCAGATGATGCAATCAAGATTTTCAGACGTGGAGAACACATCCTGATGGGAACCGGAATAGCTCCGGATTCTGCTCTCCAGTACCACATGGAAGTGCGCGGGGTAGGAATACTTGATATTTCAAAAATATTCGGGATAAGAGGCGTGCGCCTCCATAAAAGAATTGAAATAGAGATAAACCTGATTGAATGGAAGATGGATACTGATGTCGAGAGAGTCGGTCTTAAAGAAGAGACAACCAAAATCCTCGATGTTGAGATTCCTCTTGTGAAGATACCTCTCATACCGGGTAAGAATGTATCCGTAATCGCAGAAGTGGTTGCATTGAATCACCTGTTAAAGATTTCCGGATATGACACTGCTAAAGTATTCAATGCAACATTGATAAAACTTATGCAGGAAAAAGCAAAAAAACTTGCAAGACTCGACGAGGATGTAGAATGATATACGGAATATTTGCGGGTCATTCAAATTTTGCATCTAATGCTGTTGAATCTGCCGAAAAAATAATCGGGACTCAGGATAATTATTCCATAATCTCCAATAAGGATTTGAGTTCTGAGGAGATCTTCGGCCTGCTTGAAGAGATAATCAATAAAAATGCAAAAGACACGCACTTTTTCATTTTCATTGATTTTTACGGTTCTTCAATTTCTCTTCCGTCAGTGCGCATCAAACAGATGCATGATTCAAGAGTCAATCTGCTCTTCGGATACAATATGCCCATGATACTCGATTTTTTCATTCATAGAACAAATAAAAGTCCGTTTGAGTTGTCTGGAAAGCTTATTGAAGTCGGAAGGATGGGTATAAGATGAGAATTGTCAGAATAGACGACAGACTGATTCACGGGCAGGTTATTGTGGGCTGGGTTAAGAAACTCGGTCTTGATTCTCTTATACTTCTCCATAATGAGATGGATAATGACATTATTGAGCTCTATGCGGGAATGCTGGAAGAGGAAATTGATTTTACTTCCATTGACATTTCCAAATCCGATATTACATGCAAAGCAAATGCAATTTATGTTGCAGAATCTCTCAATCTGCTGTATGATTTTAAGGAGAAACTTACAGCTATTAAATTTGACCTTTTCAATTTCGGAGGACTCAGAACTAAGGTCGGTAAAGAAAAAATCCTTGATTTCATTTACATGGATAAAACAGAAATGGAAAGGACTCTTGAATTAAGCTCGCTTCTAAATACTAAAATAAATGCTCAGGAGCTTCCGGAGTCGGAGAATTTCAATATATTAAAAATAATAAAGGAGCGCTTATGAAGACGAATAAAAAAAACAGCGGTATGTTTTCAAGAATGATCTTGACTACACTGCCATTTGTATTTGTCACTTTGCTCATCTTGTTGCTTCTTGTCCAGTATATCAATATCAATAACTTCAAAAAAACCTATGACAATAATCTTGTGATGCTTTTTCAAATGATGTCCAGAAATTCGCAATTCTCCTTTCTCACAAATAATGTTGACGGTTTTAAGGAGATTACAGATCAACTGCTTATGCATCCTGATGTTAATTATGTGCAGATTTTCAATGCATCTGATGAAAAGCTCTATTTTCATGTTCCGCAGGACGCAAAATCCATTCCGATCTTAAATGGAGAGGCGATAGCCAAAATGAAGACTGATAAAACCGTTGAGTCAGGCCCTGCGGGAAATGATTATCCTTCTATTATGAATTATTATGTGCCTGTTTATGCTGAAATCGCGGTTCAAAACGATGAGATGGGATTTGATGAAATGATGAGCGAAGAAGGCAATAGGGAGCTCTCATTTGTAGGATTCATACAAGTAGGAATCAGTACGAGCAACTATAATAATTTTCTAATGAAAACCATGGGATTCACTCTTTTTATGGTTGTATTCGCTACAGCAATATTCATATTCATAATTCGTTTCCTTTACAACAAAATCGTTTACCCGATTTATCTTGTCAAGAAAAAAATGGATTTTATAACAAGCGGAAAAGCCAATCTCAATGAAAGAATTGAAATAAAGACTGACAGAGAGATAATGGAGCTTATAGGCGGATTCAATAAAATGCTTGACCTTCTGAATTCAGTCACTGCCGAGATAGGAGAGGTCTCTTCAAATTTATCGGAACATATAGAACTCCTCACATCATCCTCAGAAGAATTGACTGCCTCATCCGAGGAGATAACTTCAACAATACAGCAGATCACGCACAATTCAACAGAACAGGCGCAGATGATTGACGACATAGCAAGAAAATCAAAGGTGACTGTAGCAAACATTGAAAAATCCGTGACAAAAACTTCGGAGAATGAGAAATTTTCAGCAAATATACTCTCAATTTCACTAAACGGGAAACAGCTTGCAAAGACAGCAGTTGAGAAGATAGACAAATTGCGCGAATCTTCCAATAAACTCTATACTACTATTGATGATGTAAATGAGAAACAGAAGAGGATATCCACAATAACTGATGCAATAGAGACAATCACCAACAGAACCAACATCCTCTCTCTCAATGCTTCAATAGAAGCCGCACGCGCGGGAGAGTACGGAAGAGGATTTCAGGTTGTGGCTGAAGAGATACGAAAACTTGCCGAGAAATCGGCTGAAGCGGCTGTGGAGATACATAAGATAATACAGGAGACAAACAATACAATAAAGAAACTCATGGACGAGTCAAGGAAGAATGAGCAGATGATGGTCGAAGGAAAGGATGTTATTATGAATACATCAAATGTTCTTGAAGAAATATCAAATAATATCAATTATATAGTCACAAACAATAAAAATATTTCTCAGGAGATTAAATTTGCTTCCGAAAATATAGTAAGCTTCAGCAATATAGTTGAGGAGGTTGCGAAAATATCAGAGGGAAACGCAGCTTCCAGCGAAGAGATGTCCGCATCTGTTGAAGAGGAGGGAGCGTCAATAGAAGAACTCGCCTCAAGCGCGCAACAACTTCATGATGTTATTGCAAAATTACAGGAGATTGTAGGTAAATTTTCTTCTTAGAGTATTATAAACGTTGCAGTATCATCTTGGATACCGCCTTTAAAGTCTCAAACACGCCTATGCCCTGAGTGGCTACAGCCTCAAAGAAAGGGACATTCCACGGATTTATTGATTTCTGAAGATCATCAAGGGACGATATATTCGGCAAATCCCTTTTGTTGTATTGAAGCACAAAGGGTATATCTTCAATTTTCAGATTATGCTCCTGCAGATTTTCAAGCAGATTGTCTATGGATTCAATATTGTCCTCAAATCTCTCCACCTGAGAATCAGCTACAAAGACTATTCCGTCCACACCCTTCAGTATGAGTTTTCTTGAAGCATTGTAATAAATCTGGCCGGGAACAGTATAAAGCTGGAATTTTGTCTTGAATCCTTTGACTGACCCTATATCCATCGGAAGAAAATCAAAGAAAAGAGTTCTGTCCATTTCAGTGGCGAGTGATATCATCTTTCCTTTTTGGTCCGGACTCACTTTATTATAAATAACCTTAAGGTTGGTTGTCTTTCCGCCGAGACCGGTGCCGTAGTAAACTATTTTGAAGGTGATTTCGCGCGATGAATAATTAATTACTGACAAATTTCGCCTCCATATTTATTTAAACAGGTCGTCAAGTTCGCTCTCGGCTGCTTTTTTGAAATCATCATTGAATGTCTCTTTTGCTCTGCCTGAATTGGAACTGAGCTTGGAAAATATATTCTTGAATATTCTTTCCAGATCAGCGACAGCGGTTTTTATTCTGACTCTTATTAGACCAAGATTGGTGGTCTTTCCGAAAATTACAACAAGTATTATTCTTGACAATACTATTGTGATATAAATATTCTCCTGCTTTCCCTGATGAAAGAGCTCCGTAAACTCGTCTTCTCCGATTAGAAGGGCGAGCTGTGAAGTGGCGGCAAAATCAGCAGCCGCAAGAGAACCGAATGAGACAAGATCGACATTTGTAGTATTTCCGACAGAAGTGATCATTTGACCTGCTTTGTCGACCAGTAGCAAAGCTGTAGCATTTGTAGATGTGAGCAGACGATTGAGCGAATTATTTATATCCCAAAAATCCTGCTCAAAAATGCTCAGATTTTCATAACTCAAATGCGTCCTCCTGTTTTACTTACAGGAACTTTCCTTCTGCAGGAGGCAGTTCCATTTCTCTTCTACGGATTTCTTTATCTCTTCAACAAGTTCAGGCTCATTTTTAAGATGTTTGAATCTTGCCTGTTTGAACAAGAAATCTTCCAATGGTTTCACCTGCTTCGGTTTTATGTTGATTTTGTATTTGCCATCTTCATATTCATATACAGGCCAGAAATGAGTTTCAACCGCAAGACGGGAAAGTTCTATGGATAGAGAAGTATCATATCCCCATCCGAGAGGACAAGGAGAAAGAACATTTATAAATGTCGGTCCGTCCACTGCAAGAGCCTTCTCCACCTTCGAGACAAAATCAGACCAATTGGACAAAGATGCCTGAGCCGCATATTTGAGATTATGCGCCACCATTATTTCAGTAAGGTCCTTTCTGTTCTGCATCTTTCCCTTTACGACCGAACCTGCGGGGCTTGTTGTAGTGCTACTTCCCATAGGTGTTGCGCTTGAACGTTGAATTCCCGTATTCATATATGCGCCATTGTCATAGCACACATAGAGAAGATTGTGTCCTCTCTCCATTGCTCCTGAAAGGGACTGAATGCCTATATCGTATGTGCCTCCGTCTCCGCCGAATGCTATGAAATTAATTTTTTTGTCTGTCTTTTTTCTCTTCAAAAGAGCTCTGTATGCGCTCTCCACTCCGCTTGCTGTAGCGGCTGAGTTTTCAAATGCATTGTGAAGAAAAGGAACATTCCATGCAGTATAAGGATAAATTGTAGATACGACTTCCATACATCCTGTTGCTCCGACAACTACAGTATCCTTCCCTGCGGCTGCCATTAGAAGTCTTAATATTACTGTCCCACCGCATCCGGCGCATGCCCTATGCCCCTGCGTGAACAGATTGCCTTTATTTGCCAAATCTTTAATCGTTGTCATTTTTCTCTCCTACTCTCTGACAGTGATGTATTTGACATCAGGTGTCGTTTCTTTGCTATTTGAAAAATCTTTAATATCTTTCAATACATTTTCAATGTCTCCGACAGTTATATCCCTGCCTCCGAGTCCGTATATATAATCCTTCATCGCAGGCTGTTTGGAATTTCTGTAGAAAGAGGATTTCAGTTCATTGAAGAGATGGCCTCCCGTTGAAGACATCATATCGCTCCTGTCCAGAACTGCTATTCCTTTTACATTTTCGAGAATGGCCACCATCTCAGGCGCAAAGAACGGACGGAAGATTCTCGGTTTTACTACTCCGACCTTTTCGCCCTTTTCACGAAGCTTTTCGCAGAGGTATCTTGCTGTTCCTGCAGTCGACCCGAGAGCTACAATCGCAAACTCTGCATCTTCCATGAAATATTCCTCTATAATGCTGTAATTTCTCTTCATCTTCTTATTAAAGTCCGCATACAATTCCTTTATTTTCTCCTTTGCCTTCATCATCTCATGCGCCTGCTGTGTCTTTATCTCCATGTAATAATCCTGAAGAACAAGCGACCCCACTGTTATCGGGTTATCTATATCGAGAACATTATAAGGAGTCTTATGCTCTCCAACATAACTTTGCACTTCTTTATCATCAAACACTTCAAGACGTGACATTGCATGTGATATTATGAATCCGTCGGT
This sequence comes from Caldifarciminota bacterium UBA2202, assembly GCA_002327905.1. Lineage (GTDB taxonomy): Bacteria > Hydrothermota > 32-111 > 32-111 > 32-111 > UBA2202. The sequence continues at coordinate 52,553 of DCUY01000074.1, forward strand.
TGTAACCATCACGGGAAAAAAGAGTTCTTCGGAAATCTTCATTGCAAGAATTGTCTGGTCGTATGCCTCCTGTGAATCTTCGGAGAAAATCTGTATCCATCCTGCGTCTCTTGAACCCATTGTATCCGAATGGTCGCAATGAATATTTATGGGCGCGGATAAAGCCCTGTTCACTTCGCATATAACCATAGGAAGACGGAGGCCTGCGGTTATATAAAGAATCTCATGCATTAAAGCCAGCCCCTGAGATGATGTGCTTGTCATTACTCTCGCACCGCCTGCTGCTGCTCCTATGCATGCTGATATAGCCGAATGCTCCGACTCTGTCGGAACAAAGATTGTGTCCACTTTTCCGTCATTTACAAAAGTCGAGAATATCTGAACTATTTCTGTGGCGGGGGTTATGGGATAGGCGGCAACCACATCGGGATTTATCTGCCTCATTGCCTCTGCCATCGCCTCATTGCCTGTTTTTGCTACTATATTTGACATTTATGCCTCCAACTACTTCTTTTCCACTTCCATTTCAATTGCCTTGAAGGGACATTCTTTGGCACAAATGCCACAGCCCTTGCAATGCTCAAAGTCTATGCCTGTCATCTTTTCATCCTTCACCTGAATGGAAGAATCGGGGCAAAAGAGCCAGCATGTAAGACACTGTTTGCATTTTTCCGAGTCCCAGACCGGTTTCGAACTGCGCCAGTCTCCTGTTTTGAAATCCTGAGCAGTTCCGCCCTTTTTAACTATAAGGGCGATGTCAACATCCTTCCATGATTTCTTCATTCTGAGATTACCTCCTGATACGCCCTTCTTATGCTCTTGACATTTCCTCCGACAACTTCGGGTTTATTCTTGAATTTTTTCTTGAGTTTGTCTTCAGTGTCAAAAATCATCTTGTCAAAATCCAAAATTCCTGTCGCTTTTACAAGAGCTCCGAACATTGGCGTATTCGGTTTGTTTGAGCCAATCTCCTCTATTGAGATTTTGGAAGCATCTACAGTAAATATTTTTATTCCCTTTCTGATTTTACATAATGTCCGAATTTCGCTTGGTTTCTTGACAGTATTAACTATAATAACACCGCCTTCACTCAGCCCCTCTGTGGTATCAATAGAATTCATCAATGACTGGTCGAGAACAACCACTACATCCGGATTTTCAACTGAACTGTGGATAGTTATCTCTCTGTCAGCGAGTCTGTTGAAAGATTGAACAGGCGCGCCCATTCTCTCCGGTCCGTATTCAGGAAATGCCTGAATATACTTTCCTGTCGCAAGAGCCGCATCAGCGAATAGAAGGGCAACTGTTTTTGCACCTTGTCCGCCTCTGCCGTGCCATCTGATTTCGAAAAAGTCTTTCATTTAATGCCTCCAAATTGCTTAGATAAGATATTATAAAATAAAATAATATTAAGTCAAGGGAAATGTGGAGGCAGACCAACAGATTGCTTCTACTCTAAATCATTAAAAACAGGTATTGGTTCGTTTGAGTATGAGTCAACATACCACAACACATCCTGCCCGCTGTCTTTGTCAAGGTCATTTTCTTCTTCCTTTGAGGCATACGCATAAATACAGAAATAAGCCTCTGCATAACAGAATTTAATGTCTTTGTATTTTTAGAATTGGAGTATAATAAAAATGATTTAAATGACTTTTTAGAATTTATCTTCATACAATTCTCCTTAGACTCCTTCTATCTGTTTTTCTTTTGTCATCGTACATTGCGAACGCCTTGCTCGGCATTCTTACTTCTAAGTGCGGCAATCCCCTTGCCGGCTATTCACTCTTCTTTTGTCATTCCGAGCGCCATGCTTTTCNNTCCTTGTCGGCTATTCGTTCTTTTATTTACCGGCGTACCAGTTCACTCTTTGTCTTTATTTGCTCATGGCCCACAGCACACGGCTCATGGCGTCTTCACGGGTTTACTGCAACCCTGTAACTTTGTCACTCTGCAACTTCTTTTTCAAAGATCATTCACCAGCATACTCTGTCTTTAGCTCATGGCACAAGGCTCATGGCTCACGGCGTCTTTGTCAAAGAACATTCACCGCAGTAAGGAGATTGCTTCGCAGTGCTCGACACACGCGGCTATTCACTCTTTTCTGTCATCTGGGACTTGTCAAGAAAGTTGCGTAAAGAAGGATTAGTTTTCATAAGGGAGTTCTCCATATATATTAACAAAGGTTTGACGCAAGTAATATAATTTAGCAATAATTTTAGGATAGCAATTTTTCCATTTTTTGATGAGATTAAGGTAACGGATGTAGATGTTGATATTGAAGATGTCTTCGTCCATCAGAAGCCCTGCTTATTCAGCATAAGGAAGCGTCTTTTTTCTCAGACTCCTGAACTTTTTTACCATAAGATAGCTTTCAAGAGAGTCACGCACTATCTCACTTAATGTTCTTTTATCCGCATCCTGAATCTCCTTCAGTTTTTTCGACTTCTCTTCGTCAAGACGCACCGCGATTGTTTTGTTTATTACAACCTCTTGTGATTACTATAACTGTTCCGCCGATAAATGCAACAAAGGCGCTGAAAGATACAGGGGGTACCCCCGTATCTTGATTAACCTCCATTCATAGTGTATTATTTACCTATCATAAGGACACTATCGCAGAAAAACTCG
>DCUY01000074.1:55218-56738 GCA_002327905.1 Caldifarciminota bacterium UBA2202
CACTTTGTTATTCTCAAGAATGCCTACAACAGAATCCATCGCCTCCTCTATTCCGCTCTCATATCCGTAAATCCTTCTAAGAGCATTCATCCATTTCCTTGACTTTTCCTGATATTGAAACTCATGTGGAATCAATATGAATAGAAGCTTTGCCCCCATTGACTCTGCCTCCTCTTTCATCTTTAGAGTCAGAAGATCAAACACAGGAAGTGCTTCCTTCAGTATCTCTTCATTCCCCAGCCTCCATTCAAAGCTCATGAAAACAGGAATCTCCATAAGATTCTTCTCATACATCCACTTTCCGAAACTTGTGTATTGGAGGTAAGAAACGATCAGTTTGTATATGTTGGACATATAAAGCACTTTCTTTATAGTCTCTGACACCATGTGCTTGAAATTGTAAAACTCTCTTTTTTTAGTTGTTGTGCTTTTTACCATATTCTTATGTCCCACTGGGCAGTTTGTCAGAACAAGAGAATCCCCCATTATTACAAACTTCGGTTTGCCCGGATATTCAGTATTCATATTGTCGCTTATCATGTCGCTAAGGTCATTTATGTAGAAAATCACTATTACCAAATCTGTAGAGTCCACTTTCTCTTTCATAAGAAGATACTGCTGGTCCGTACCGTACCCTATCATGCCGTAATTCATTACTGAGGCACCAGTTTTTTTTTCAACAAAAGATGCTATTGTTTTATCATTGTCTACTCCCACTCCCCACACAAAAGAATCGCCGAAGAGAAATATACCAGTCTTCGAATTATCTCTCTCATCCTTGATATTCCTGAAACCCTCCTGATCAGTTACAACTAAAAATTCTCTTTCGAAGCTTCTTACCCTCAGTTTCATGTGAGGACCGCCTCTCCACCCTAAAATCGTATCTCCTACAAATAGTCCGCTTTTCTCCTGCCAATTGTCCAGTTCCGACTTTATCTTTATCGCTATTGCAAGAGTCCCCTCTGCAATAATAAAAAATAATACAAATGAAAATATAACAATGATTATTTTCTTTTTCATGTTTCTATTTTACCTAATATTTTTACCCGAATTTTTCAGCGATAGTGTCTTCATGATAAGTAAATAATATACTTTGAATGATCGTTAGTCAAGATACGCTGGGTACCCCCTGTATGATAATGAATCTCTTGTCAAGACTCAAGATTTTGAAAGAATGTGTAAATTGTTAAGCTGTATGAGTATTTGTGATACCTCCATAAACTTCAGATGAAGTCCTGTATCCCAATGACTGATGTTTTCTTCTGTTGTTATAGTATCCAAAGTAATCTTTTAACCCTCTTCTAAGCTCTTTAATAGTATCAAACCTCCGATTATTTCATCATCACCCTCTATTGTTTGTCCGGATATCCCAAATACTCCAATCACAAGAAACAATGTCAAGAGTCTCTTCATCCTGCCTCCTAATTATAATAATACTTCAATGCCCTTTTCGGGTCAAGATTATCCGAGGCAAAGACAGCAGTTTTAGTTTCTCTCAATTATCTTTAATTTCTTTTCTA
>DCUY01000037.1 GCA_002327905.1 Caldifarciminota bacterium UBA2202
TGCGAATGAGCGCCGGGCTTCCTGCGGCGAGACAAAGACGCGGCGAAGTGAAGTGTGTGAGCTGACGCTGTGCCCGCGTGCCGCGAAACAAAACGCCGTGTACCGTGTGCCGTATGCCGTGTACCGTGCGCCGTGTGCCATGAGCTAAATCAAATACATTCAATTAACAATAATACGACATTTGATTTGTTTCTACAGGGCGGACAATATAGTTACGAGTTACGAGTTACGAGTTACGAGTTGTGAGAAATAAATCGATAGTTAATAATCAAAGAGAAAATACATAATTGGCGGCAGGAATCCGAGCGCTCATTACAAACATAAAAATACAAATCACTAAAAATTTTTTTCACTCGTCCTCCTTTTCCTTTAACTATAACTTTTTATCTTCTGAATGTCAATATTTCCTCTTCAGTTACAAATCGTCAGCATATTTATAAGTTTTTAAAACCTGTACCCTATATTCACACCGCCTAACTTTAGCAATACTATTGATCTGAACTCAAACTTCAATCATTAATTTATTCTCATTCCATTCATTAGACGAAACATATAACAGATCAAATGGCTTGTTAAACTTTTTTACCATTGCTAAGTGAATTCCCCTTGTCATTTTCGATCTTGTAAAAATGGATTTATTGTTAAAATCATCTGAAATTATTATAATATCAATATCATCGACATTTTCAAAGTCTATTGTTTTTGAAGAACCAAAAAATTTGATTTCTTTGGCTTTTATCTTTTTTAGTTCAAGCTGATAAAGAATCTCTTCTTTCAGTTTTATCAGATTTTTTTTATCCATTTCAAAACCTCTTTTGTATTCAGCAGTATCCGACTTGCTTTTTCTTTATTATATGCCTTAATCAATGATGAAAGCTCATTCGGATATCTTGTTAAAACACCTTGATCATTGAGTTCGTCAATAAAATCTCCAATATTCTCTTCCGGTTTTATTCCCAATTTACTAATTAAATAAATCAAATCATGCGATTTTGGAGGATACAATTCCAATTTCTTTGAATAAAGCCCCTTCAATGCCTTTTCCATAGATAAATGGCACATGAATACAGTATAAATATATTTTTTCGCAGCAAACATTGCTTCTGCCGTTTTAATATCATAATCTGCCTGCTTAAACCATTCATGCGAAATTTTTAAGAAATTCTCTTTCATCATTTAATTATATGATTGTATATGTATTTAGTCAAGCATATTGAAATTGAATTTACCGTTTAAAGTGGCGGGAGCGACGAGACTCGAACTCGCGACCTCTTGCGTGACAGGCAAGCGTTCTAACCAGCTGAACTACGCCCCCACATTAGGGATGATATTTTTAACATAAAAAACAGAATTTGTCAAGAACTTTATATGTCTATATTTTCTGCGTATTGAGCATTCTCTTCAATAAACTTCTTTCTCGGCTCTACTTCACTGCCCATAAGTATTGTGAAGATTCTGTCAGATTCCACTGCGTCTTCAAGCTTGACTATTTTCAGCATCCTTCTCTCAGGGTCCATTGTAGTCGACCAGAGCTGTTCAGGGTTCATTTCTCCGAGACCTTTGTAGCGCTGAATATTCACTTTATCCTTGTCCAGTCCTTTGAGAGCCAATTGAAGCTCTTCATCAGTATAGACATACACAGGAGTCGTTTTTCCGTGGGCAACCTTATAAAGAGGCGGCTGTGCTATATACACATTTCCGTTTTCAATCAGCTTCTTCATATATCTGTAGAAGAAAGTTAGAAGGAGAGTTCTTATGTGGGCTCCGTCAACATCAGCATCAGTCATTATTATTATCTTGTGATATCTGAGTCTGCCGAGGTCGAATTCCTCCTCTCCTATTCCTGTTCCTATTGCAGTTATTATTGTTCTTATTGTTGTATCCGTAAGTATTTTGTCAAGGCGCGATTTTTCCACATTGAGAATTTTTCCCCTCAATGGAAGTATCGCCTGATACGCCCTGTCTCTTCCCTGCTTTGCGCTTCCTCCTGCGGAGTCTCCCTCTACAAGGTAAAGTTCTGATATTGTAGGATCATTCACAGAGCAGTCGGCAAGCTTTCCGGGAAGCGATGCCGAATCAAGTGCGCTCTTTCTTCTTGTGAGTTCGCGCGCCTTTCTTGCGGCGATTCTTGCTCTTGCGGCGACTATAACTTTGTCTATTATTTTATTCGCCACTGACGGGTTCTCTTCAAAAAATGTTGAAAGCCCTTCTCCTATGAGTGATTCCGTGAGTCCCTTCACTTCGGAGTTCCCAAGCTTAGTCTTTGTCTGCCCCTCAAACTGCGGATTTGGTATCTTCACGGAAATAACCGCTGTAAGCCCCTCTCTCGAATCGTCTCCTGAAATCGGCTCCATGTTCTTCAAAGCGCCTGTCTTCTTTGCATAATCATTTACTACTCTTGTGAGAGCTGATTTGAATCCTATAAGGTGGGTTCCTCCCTCTTTCGTGTGTATGTTATTTGCAAATGAATATAAATTTTCATTGTATGAATCATTGTACTGCATAGCAACTTCAACATCTATGCCCTCTTTCTCATTGTGCATGAATACTGTCTTGTGCAGGGGTGTTCTGTTCTCATCAAGAAATTCGACAAATTCTTTTATTCCGCCCTTGAATTTGAAAATATGCTGTTTTTCGCCCTTCTTCTCCCTCAAATCAGCAATCTCTATCTCAAGACCGCTGTTTAGAAACGCAAGCTCCCTGAGTCTCTCTGAGATTATATCATAGGAGAATTTTGTAACAGGGAATATTTCAGAATCAGGAAGAAAGACAGTTTTTGTGCCTGATTTTTTAGTCTTTCCGATTATCTTCATATCGCATGAGGGAATGCCTCTCTCGTACCTTTGATAATAAATATTTCCGTCTCTCTGAACAAAGACTTCAAGCCACTCTGAAAGAGCATTGACGACAGAGACTCCCACTCCGTGAAGTCCGCCTGAAATCGTATATGCGCTCTTGTCGAATTTTCCTCCTGCGTGAAGCATTGTCATGACAACTTCAAGCGCCGGTCTGTTCTGCGTGGGGTGATTATCAACAGGTATTCCTCTTCCATTGTCTTCAATAGTGCAGGTATTGTCTTCATTTATAGTGACTTTAATACTACTGCAGTATCCGCCCAATGCCTCATCAATTGAATTGTCGACAACTTCAAAGACAAGATGATGAAGTCCGCGCGATGTCGTGTCTCCTATATACATCGCAGGCCTCAACCTGACAGCTTCAAGGCCCTTCAGCACCTGAATCTGATCAGCATTGTAATCTTCATTGTCAAATCCGTTTCTGTCTTTTATTTCATCAACAGGATTCATTCCGTCATCATTGTTCTTTGCCATCTTTGCCATCTTTCTCATCCTTTGTAAAGATTAAAAACTTTATATCATTGATGTTGGATTCCGGCTTCATTCTCTTTATCTTGTTCAGAATCTCCATCTTTCTTGAATTCAGTTCAAAAAGGTAGAGTGAATCTTTCACTCCGACAAGAATCTTCCTCTTGTTTTTACCCAAAACTTTTGAGTATTTTGCAGATTCTTCTCCGACAATTCTCTTCCAGTCCAAGTCAATCGCCTCAGTGTTGTCAATTACTTTTTTCTCGATTTTCTGCATTACTTTACCGAGCAATTTTGATATATGGACAGGTTCACTCATAGATTTTTATTATATCATAAAACCGGATAAAATTCAATGATTATTTTTGTCTTTCCCGTACTCGCAAATATCGATTAAAACACAATTTAGGCACTGCGGATTTAATGGTTTGCAGACATTCTGCCCCCATGTTACAAGAAGGTCATTGTAAATAATCCAGTTTCTCTTTTTAAGTATTTTCATCAGAGCAAATTCCGTCTCTTCAGGCGTCTTTGTATTAACTGCTCCAATGCGGTTTGATATCCTGTGCACATGAGTGTCAACGCAGATTGCAGGAATATTACATCCTAAGGATAGAACAAGATTCGCTGTCTTTCTCCCGACACCCTTTAATGATAAGAGATCATCGAGTGAGCAGGGAACTCTGCCATTATATTTTTCAAGTATTGTTTTTGACACATCAATTATGCTTTTCGATTTGTTTCTGTAAAACCCTGCAGGGTATATCGCCTTCTCTATATCCCTTGCCTTAAGCTTTATCATATCCTGAGGAGAGGATGCAAGTTCAAAGAGATTTATAGATGCCTCCTCTGTGACAGCATCTTTTGTTCTCAGTGAAATCAATGTGGAGATAAGTATTCTGTAGGGATCTTCGGATATCTCTTTTACACGGGACACTATCGGCTGTTTATATTTTTTATACTCTTTTTTCAGGCGGGATACGACAACATCAAGATCTATTGTCACTCATCCCCCAATTCCGGCATCTCATCTATAAGCTTATTCCACTTGTCATACATTGTCTTCAGCATTCTTTCAATCTGCTTCACTCTCTCTGATATTTTCTTCAACTCGGGACCCATCTTATATGAATCCTCCGCAGTCATCTTGGCATACAAATCTTTCTTCTCCGTCTCTAAAAGCTCTATCTCTTTTTCAAGCGATTTCAGTTGCTTATTGATTGAGCTTCTCTTTTCAATAAGAATCTGCCGCTCCCTCCTTGCATCATGCGGTTTTGCCTTCTCCGCCTTCTTTGTCTCCTCCTTCTTCTTCTCTTCCTGCTGATATTTGTTTTCGAAGAATTTGTAGTCATTATAATTTCCAAAGTGCTTCTTCAATTGTCTGTCCTCAATTCTCCACACATTGACATTCTCCAGTGTCTTCAGGAGATACTCATTGTGAGTTACGATTATGAATCCCGATTTGAGCCCCCTGAGCCAGTCTATAAAGACATCCACAGTCTCTATATCAAGATAATTTGTCGGTTCGTCCAGTATCACAAAATTGAATGTTGAGCAGAAGAGTTTTGTCAGATAGAGTCTCACCCTCTCTCCTCCTGACAGAACCTTAATCTTCTTTTCATAATCGTCATCTGTAAAGAGCATCATTCCGAGAAGCTGTTTTGCTCTGAAATTATCTACTCCGTCAGTATATATGAAATCAAGAACTGTTGTCTCGTCTTTAAGCTGTGCTATTTTATCAAAATCAAAATACAGCAATTTAAGTTTTTCATTCTCCTTCACTTCCCCTATGAAATTTGTGTCCCTTGACGCGATTATTCGAAGAAGCGTTGATTTTCCGTATCCGTTTGCCCCTATTAAAAATATTCTGTCAGTAGGCCTAATTGCAATTTCAATGTCCTCAAGTATCTTCTGCTTGTCATAACTCTTCTCTTTTATTTTCACTCTGAATCCGATGTCCGAGCGTAGCACCTCGTCTCGCCTCATGAATGAGACCTCTTTCTTTGAAAAGTCTTCAAGGTTTTCAAGCTTGTCGTCAATTTTGTCCACGAATTTCTGCCTTGATGATGCAATATTCACTTTCTTGACATTGTCTTTTATTCTCGCTATCATCTCTTCAAGACGAGCCTTCTCCTCCATCAGATTCTCTCTCTCCTTCTCTGTCTGTATAATGGCCGCCTCTCTCTGATTCTTATAGAATGTGTAATTTCCATTGTATTTTTTTATCTTTTTATTATTCAGTTCTAAAGTTCTTTCGCACACACTGTCGAGAAATGCCCTGTCGTGCGACACTATTATGCAGAGTTTGTTGATTCTTTTAAGATACTCTTCCACAAATTTAATTGACGGCAGGTCGAGATGGTTTGTCGGCTCGTCAAGAAGAAGTATCTCGGATTCGTCAAGCAGAAGCTTCGCAAGGAAGAGCCGCATTTTAAACCCGTACGAAAGTTCGAATATACGTTTCTTCGCCTCCTTCTTGAATCCGAGCGATTCGAGAACCTGTATCACATCCTCTTTCAGTTTATATCCGTTGTGATTATTGAAAACCGACTCTACTTCTGAAAATTCATGCAGAAGTTCAAGGTCGGGGCTCTCGGTATTCTCAAGCTTTTCCATAAGAGCATTGTAATTGTTGTAGAATGCAATATTGCTTAAAACGAATTCATGCGGTAGCATATCAACATCATCAAATGCCATTGCCTGCTTTAAGTATGCAATCTTTCCTGAATTGGATATGGAAATATTGCCGTATTCAGGAGTGAGATTCCCTGAAATCAGATTGAAGAATGTGGATTTTCCGGAGCCGTTTCTGCCGACAAGGCCGTTTTTGCAGTCATCTATTGTGAGTGATGTATCATCAAATATCGTCTGCGCTCCAAAAGAGAATGAAAGTCCGTTAATTGATATCATTAAATCACCGGATGCCTGTTGAAGTATGTCTGATTTTCAAGATAACAGACCTCAAAGCGCGCTATATAGCTCTTCATCAATGACATCAAAATATCCAAAGGAATTATACTGCTTCTGTATTCGTAAAGCGTCTTCATAAAAAATTCGGTCTCCTTCTTTTTCATATTCTTTGAAATATAGCCGAATGCATGGAGCAAAGCATTTTCATTGTTTCCCAATGTTATAGGTTTGCTCATGATTCTCTTCATGCTTTCAAAGTATGCATTGAACAATTCTTCCTTTATGAACTTTTTCTGATTCCCGAGCATATTTCCCATGATGCGCATCTCCCTCTGATTATAAGCCATAAAGAGAAGTTTGTTGCTTTCATGATATTTAATCAGTTCGGATATTTTCATATTATTTCTTATATCTCTGAATGAAGAGAATGCAAAGAGCTTTGTCAGAAAATGCTCCCTTATTCTCCCGTCAAGCAGTCGTCCCTCGCTCTCAACAGGATAGCCCTGATATTTTTCGATGACTGTCTCGGCGAAGATTCCGCTGTGCTTTCTGTCAAGCTCCGTATTTTTTTCACTGTAAAATTTCACATCCTTTATTCCGCATGACGGGGAGCGGCCTTTGAGTATTGCTCCGTCTATTCCTCTTAGGGAAGAGAGAAACTTTTCGGAGAATTTTTTCATTTTATCAGTGAGAATAATATCCGAGGCAGGTTGTACAAGCTCTGTTCTGCCGCTTCTCTTTTGAAGCCGTATCGGATGCCTCGGCACTTTGAGAGCTATTTTCATTTCAGGGCAGACCAATTCAAATTCGCAGTATTCTTTAAGTTTCTCGACAATAGGGCTTCTAACCATATCTCCGTTATATCTGCACTTTTCAAATTCTATGCATTTTGAAATCAATATTATCGGCTTTGTCATTTCAGAAAGACCGCAATGTCTATTCCGAGTATCAGTATCACTGCAACATACGCGGATTCAATCAAATAGACTATTCTGTACATTGTTCTGAACTTTCTCGGAAAATTGTAATCAAAATTATTTTTCAAAATTCTGAATGCCACAATCAACTGAAGTATCAAGCCCGGAAGATAGGCAATGCCTGCATAAAACGGAAATACACCCAAAAATGATATCGACAGAAAATAAAATGATGACACACAGAAGAAGAGAAGAGAGATTATAAATGTCATCCTCGGTCCCAGTCTCACTGAAATTGTCTTCACTCCTGTTTCTTTATCAACTTCATAGTCCATTGTCATGTGGTTTATATGGCCTGCTATCTCCATGAAACCGAAAAACAGGGAGAAGAAGACTGCCTCAATTGAAATAAATCCTGCGACGAGATAAGAACCGAACATTGACAGAAAAGGCATTGTCAGCATATCGAGTATGTAAGGAACAAATCTCCCTTTTTTAAGCATAACTATTGGATGAGTGTAGAGAGCCCATCCGAGCATCAGGAGAATGAAGACAATTGTAAATGTATAATTCACCTTCAATGCAAATGCTATTGTCAGAAGAAAGAATAAGAATGACACCCAGAAGAGAAAATTTATATTGATGCCTTTGAATTTTTCATCAAATTTCTTCTCCTTGTCTTTCAAATCCTTATCGAATGTTGCATAATTATTATATGAAAGCACTTGAGAGAGAAATGAAAAGAGAGCGAGAAATCCCCAAATGGTTCTTGACCCCAATTCTATTCTCTGCGTGTAAAATCCCATGTAGAGAAATCCTGCAACACCCATGAGAAAGTGCTGGAAGTTTTCAAAAGGTCTTATTGCATAGAAGAAAGAACGGACATAATTTATGATTTTATTCATTTGCTTAATATCCCCTTTGAAGCTATTATTCCTGATATTCCCGCTCCGACAATTCCCCTTGATTTTCCGGCTCCGTCACCCGCCACAAAGAGATTTTTTACACTTGTCTCCATAAATCTGTCTGTTTCATACAGAAGAGAATAGAATTTTATTTCAGGAGCGTAAATCAGGTTCTCCTCTTTTAAAATCGTATTTCCGAATATTTTATTGAGCTTTATCATGCCCTCTTTTAGCGATTTCACTATTTTGTAGGGATATGACATTCTTATGTCTCCGGGTGTTACTGTTGAGCCGATAACAAGAGTGGGCTGAACTCTGTCATACCACCTGCTCTTTTCAAAGAATGTATCCGCCTTTGACCTCTTCTCATCCAGAAAATCACCCATTCTCTGCACTATCGGAAGTCCGCCTCCGAGTATATTTGTGGAAGAGGCAATAAGCCGTCCGTAAATGAAAGGGTCAGTGAGAGGCTCTGTGAGATTGACTGTATTTAAAATGGCAAAATTCGTATTCTCTGTCTTTTTATTTTTAAGAGCATCCCCGTTCACAAGCTTGAAATCATCATACTGTTCAAGAGTTATTCTACCTCCGGGATTCGTGCAGAATGTGCGCAGTTCATTTCCGTATTTGGTGTTGATTTTGAATTTCGGATCATAAAGAACATCAGTTATGGGATATGATTCTCTTCTCAGCTCTATTCTTATTCCCACATCAATTCTCTTTCCATTTGAATATTTTATCCCTATTTTTTTTGAAACATCCCTCAGCCACTTTGATCCGCTCCTCCCCGGAGCAATTACGAGATACTTGCACTTGAAATTTCCGTTTTCTTTATTCAAAAGAGTGAAACCTCTGTCATTTTTTTCTATATCTTCAATATTGGTTGAAAGCTTGAATGAAACTCCCCTCTCTTCCAAATACTCTCTGAATTTCTTTATCACATCCTTTGACATGTCTGTCCCTATATGCCTCTGCAAAGCGGGAACAAGCTTTACTTCATTTCTCTGCGCCCTCTCTGTCCAATCTCTGTAAAGCTCCTGATTCTCACCGTATATCTCCTTCAAAGCTCCGAATTCAAGAAAGACATCATCTATTATTTTTATCTGCTTTTTCGCATCTTCAACCGTTAAAAACAAATCTTCAAGGTCCATTCCTATTTCATGAGTGAGATTCAGCTTGCAATCATTCAGCATACCCCCTGAAGGATACGGATTCCTGTCAATTATCAGTATTGACCTGATATTGTTTTTAACAAGATTATAAGCGGCAAACAGACCCGCCGGGCCCGAGCCGATAATGATAATATCATACATGATTTTCATTATATATTATTTCAGCCAATGTTTCAATATATGAGAAATGAATTTAATATCTGTTGAATTGATAACACATTGCGCTAATTTATCATAGGCAGTTAAAAATCGTATCTTAGATTTGATTTTAAGGACATGTAATTTGAATTAAAAGAGTCAGGCAGATATAAAACATTATCACTCAAAGAAGTAACCCATTGAAATTCTCCGAATAGGATTTTGACGCCGCCTGAAAGGCAGATTCTCTTCAATTCAGTTGAAGATGAATCAGTGTCAAACTGAAATGCTCCTGATACTTCAGGAGTTATGAATGAAAATAGATTGGCATAATCTAATTTTATTCCGTACTGGTCGCTCTTCAAAGAATTGTCAAGGCTTCTGGTCAAATGGCTGTTCACTCTTAAAGAGAGATTCAAATCAGAAATGATATTTGATATTATTTCAAGATTTACTCCTCCGACAGAGTAATTGTTTGAATCATTTGAAGTCAGTTTGTAATTCAACTGTTCAAGTAGCAGAGATGCTTTTGTCTTTATATTCAAAATAAATATTTCTCCTGAAATATTTGATTGAAAACCGTACAATCTCTGATTGAAATCAACAGTGTCATCTATATTATTCCCCCATAGCCTGTCAATGTAAGTCAGTGATATACAAGGCATCTTCTCCTCTCTGAAAGAGATAAAGAAATCGAGATTTCTGCTGTTCATCTCTTCTAAAAATGAAGAATCCGTTTTCAGAAATGAAAATGACAATGCAGTTCCGAAAACAAGCCTCTCCGATAAAACAGGCGCTTCGGCATTGACTAAAATGCCGTTCTTTCCTGAATATGAATTATTCAGGTAAAATCCTCTGAAATTATCTGTCATATCCGACAATTCAATATTCATATTAAAATTTCTTAAAAATAATGAACCTTTGAAAATCTGAGAATATGTACTTAAAAGTTCCGATGAAAAAATAGAATCCATTCCTGAAAAAACATTAAAATTCTTTTCAAAGAGATGATGTTTTGAGGATATCATCCCTCCTTCATAATCAAAAATGATTTTTTCGGATAACAATTTCAGTGTCTGCCTGTGAGACATCAGCACATCGTCATTTGGATTCAAATTTGTCAGAGAGTCTCCGTAATCGGAGAATCTGCATAAAGAGATTTCAGAATAGTAATATTCGCTGTTAAAGAGAATTGATAAAAGGCCAGCTTCTTTTTCGTAAGGAGACAAATTATTAATAATCCTGTCATTTAAAAAACCATAGGCGAAATTAAAACCGAAACTTCCTGCATTGGAGGAGAATGATACGCCTGTTATGGAATTCTCCATTAAAAAGGCATTCTTTCTGCAGAGAGATATCATTCCTGCATTTATTCTCTGTCTGTTTAAACCCAATGATATTGAGTATCTCTCAATATAATTTTTGCCTCCTTCAAGCATATTGCCTGCTGAAATATCCGCGTCATAATAAAATGATGAGACCCCTCCGAACAAGTGCAGGCGGGCATCTCCCAAGAATGCGCTGTCCTCAAATTTGTCATAACTGCACAAAGAATAAAGTGCGCCTTTGAACAGACTTTTAATGAATCCAGATGAAGCAAAATTGAAATAGTATGTCTGAAGTAGTATTCCATTGTGTATTACATCAAACCTGTATTTTCTCGGCTGAAAGATTCTTCCCGGGTTGTATGTGAGAATCTTCTCTCCTGCGATGCACTTGTCAGTCACATCCTCTCCGTCGACAATCAACTTCAGTTCACCCGCCTTTCCGTCAATATAGACTGCAAAGAGAAAATCCTCAGGAGTCAGATTCACATCTGACAATGGCGAGAGAAGAACAGAAGCGACAGGCTTATACTTCTCTTCTTTTTTGTGAATGACTTTGTTTTTCACCCTCTCGAGAGGAAGCTTCGGGAAATACAAAATCTCATTGTCTTTCCTGACTATTTCAAAATAGTAATAAAAATCCTGTTTCGGCACCATAGTGAAAGGAACGGATATTGATGCTGTCTTATTCTCCACTTCCATTTTGAATCTCTTCTCGTCAGTTCCCTGCAAAGACGATGTGACAAGATAAATCTCTTTCACTGTAAAATACCCGCCCGAAATTTTTACAATCATGCTGAAATTTTCGTCCTGATAAAGTTCGTCAATCATAGAGTATGACACCTTTATCTCTTGTCCGCCTATTGCAACCGCATAAAATAAAAGAGCAATTAATAAGATTCTTTTCATTCAACCTCTAAAATTATATTCCTCTTTTCCATCTTTGAATTCTCAAGCTCAACCTCTATCAGGTCAGGCTGTGACTCCAGTTCAATGAGAGTTATTCTCTTCTCCGGTTTGTTTGTTTTATACGGAGTCAATTCATCTAAAAGCACCGCCTCTTCATTTGCCTTCAGAAACGCCTCTCCCCAAGCGCTTTCAATTCGCGCATTTCCGCTTATGCAAAAAACCTTTAATGTATCTTCACTGCTCTCAACATAAACCTCGGAGGAATCAAACAGAATTACTGCCCCCTGTGTCTCAATTCTTGAGAAATTCTTTGTTGATGCGTAAATAATGCCTTTCTTGAGAGAAAACACCTTCTCCGAATTTTCATCCGACAAAAACAGAGAGAGAATAGCATCGCTCTCTCCGCCTATAAAAATGAATCCGTCATTGTCAATAAATCTTATTTTCGTATAAGCTCCGCTCCCAGTCTGTATATTCTCGCTCTGTTTGATTATGTCTCCCCTCTTAAGTATCTCTCTCTGCTCCTCAAAGAGTTTGAATGCCATACCCTTTGATTTTTCTATGACGGCTATTTCCAATTCCGCAGAATTAAGCCCGATTATAAAAATCATCAAAATTAAAGTGATGCGCATCAGAGGTTTGTTCATTTCACTTTCACTCTCTTTACTGTTTTTTTTGCAGATCTGAGTTTGTTCAGTATTGACAAGAGTTCGCTGTCAGAGACATCCGCTCCGTTTATTTTCACTCTCCCCGTGAGGGAGTACCCTTCATTAATCGCATTTTTAAATTCCTCTGATTCTTCAAATATTCTGCCTATAAGATAATTTCTGTAATTCAGTCTTTCAGGACTCGTAAATGATATTATCTTGAAATACTTGATTTCGCTCCTTTGAAATACAGTTCTGCCGTCAATATTCATATAACCCTCTATATACCATCCGTATAAAATATTATCAAGAAAAGGATAATCAGGATGAAGAAAACTCAAATTCTCGACACTGCTTTCAAAAACAGGCTCTATTCTGAAGATTTCACTCTCAGGACAATCAACTGGGACTTCACAGATTTTCAGTGTGCAAAAGCCGGCTGATTTGAATATGAATACGGGAGACGATGTTTCAATTCCCTCTCTTGAGGATGAGGGATAATAAGCGTGAATTTCATCATTGAAGGAATAGGAATTGAGAATCAGACCGAACAAAAATACTGATAAAATCAAAGGCAGTTTGAATTCATTTTTCATCTTTGTTTAATAGTGACATGAAGAGAAGGTCAACATATTTGCCGTCTTTAAAAGAATGTTTTTTGAACCTTCCCTCAAGAACAAAACCGAGTTTTTTGTACATATTGACTGCTTTTTTGTTGAAAGCATATACCTCAAGGCATATTTTATGCACCTGAAGATTCTTGAATGCATAATCAATCAAAAGCTTTGATGACTCATAGCCGAATCCCTTTCCCTGAAAATCAGGAGATACGTTTATTGTAAACATAGCCCTTCTGTTATGCCAGCTGAAATCATGAAGAAGCAATGCTCCGGCCTCTTTGTTATCTGCCTTATCGCATATTATCAGAAATATCTCTCTCTTTTTATTCATTGATTCAATTGTATCAAATATTGCCTCTTCATTCCTCGGGAACCTCTCGGCGAGATTTCTTCTTATATCATCCGAATTGATTAGACTTTCAATGAATGGAGCATCCTTTTTGGATGCAGGGCTCAATATCACTTTTTTTCCTGAAAGAAAGACTGCTCTTTTGTTCATATTTCCGCCTTTTAAGAGAGGGGCTTGAAGCCCCTCTCTTGCTATATTTAATTGAGTTTGACTATTTTGTGAAGTTTGCCGTACTTCTCTCCGTTTGCTCCTTCAATGAAGACCTTGATGAAGTAAATTCCGTTTGTGAGCTTTGAGTTTGAGTTGTTTCCGGAATTCAGAGAGAATTTATGGAAACCGCTTTCAAGAGAGCCTTTGAAAACACTCCTTACAAGTCTTCCTGATGCATCATAAAGATTTATCTCCGCCTTTGATGCAACAGGTATCTCAAGTGTCAGCTGTTCATTTCCGCTGAAAGATGTGCGCGAACTTGTCTTAACATTGAAAATCTTTGCCACGGGGGCTTTTGTTATTTCCGCCTTATTGATGCCTGCCAGAGATGTGATTCTGAATGAATCAGAGACATAGAATATCGAAGCGTTTGAACTGCTCGTGAGTTTTAATCTGCAGTCTTCGGACCCGAATCCTCCGGGAATTGACCATTCATAGTTTCCTGCATTTGTCAGATTTGCAATAATGGAACTGTAATCCGCTCCTCCATTTAATGATATGTCAAGATTCACCTGCGATATTGCGCCGAGAGTCGTCCATGTCAGGAAATATTTCTTCATCGTGGAGAAACTGTCGGCAAGAACAGGAGAAGTAAATGTGACAACAGGTATCGTTATGTTGAATGTATCTGAGAGCGCAAATATTGATGCCTGACTCGAGTTGCCTATTTTAAGCATTGCAATATTTGAAGATGCTATTGCAGGAACTGTCCATTCATACGAACCGTCATTTGCTTCGTTTGAGGCGATTGTGTTCCACTGCACTCCTGCGTCAGTCGAATACCACAAATCCGCATTTGCGAATGTGCCTTCAGTCCTCCATGTGAGATAATACTTTCTTCCTGCGACAAAAGTGTCTGAAACTGTCGGACATGTTATAGTGATATTTTGGGGAAGAATTGTGAACTGGCTTGAAATGTCATTTATCAGAGAGTTTGAAGGATTTGAGATTCTGACGAGACATTCCGCGGAATTCGCTGACGGAAGAGTCCATTCATAGTATCCGTTGTTGGTGGCTCCGGTTGCTATGTATGTCCAGTCAGCTCCGTTATTGAGAGAATACTCGATGTCAACAGTCGACAATGTGCCGCTCCATCTCCAAGTGATGTAGTATTTATTTCCTGAGAGATACTCATCTCCGCTTTGAGGGGAGAGAATGTCAATTGTCTGCGAAGGTATTATGAATGTCGGACTTGAGCCGAAGACATCAGTGTTGGAATAATTTATAACCTGCAACAGACAATTATTCGAAGGCGTATTTGGCACTGTCCATTCATAACTTCCTGAGTTTGAGAGAT
Organism: Caldifarciminota bacterium UBA2202; assembly: GCA_002327905.1. Lineage (GTDB taxonomy): Bacteria > Hydrothermota > 32-111 > 32-111 > 32-111 > UBA2202. Next base: position 14,726 of record DCUY01000037.1, read on the forward strand.
TGTCAGTGATAAGGTTCCAGTCTGTTCCTCCGTTGTATGAATACTGCAGTCTCACAGAAGCCACTGTGCCCACATTTGACCATGTGATAAAATATTTTCTTCCGATTATCCAATTATCGTTTAGAACCGGAGAATTGACGAATATTGACTGAGGAACAATGCTGAACATTGCGCTCTCATCAAGTATTGACTCATTCGCCGAGTTTGTCACTCTCACAAGGCATAAGCTTGATACTGCATTTGGCACTGTCCATTCATAGCTTCCCGTATTTGCAAGATTAGAGGAGAGAAGATTCCATGTGCCTCCGCTGTTGACTGAATAGTAAATATTTACATTAGAAACAGTTCCGTCAGTGAGCCATGTAACATAGTATTTTCTGCTGACTACGAACTGGTCTCCCGCTTTCGGAGAGACAACATTGAATGTCTGTGAGACGATTTCAAAAGTGTCGCTTGATTCTTCCACCGCTGTATTACTCACATTCGACACATTTATCATCGCCTCTGAGGATGCAGCTGCTGTCACAGGAACTGTCCATTCATAGTATTTTGTATTTGCACTTGATTCTGTGATTGAGTTCCACACACTGCCTCCGTCAAGAGAATATTGGAGCTTCACATTAGCGAATACTCCGTTATTCTGCCATGTTATTCCGTACTTCTTTGTGAGCATCCATGATGACACGGCATTAGGGTCTGCAACAACTATTGTCTGCCCGACAATCGCAAATGTGTCTGATGAATCATTTATTGTCAGGTCTGAAGAATTTGAGACCCTTACAATAACTGTTCCGGATATGAAATTTGGAACAGTCCATTCATAATTCTTTGAATTTGCAATGCCTGATGCTACTCCGGTCCAGTTCGACCCTCCGTCGAGAGAATATTCTATATTCACATTTGCAACAGTGCCTGTATTTCTCCATGTAATGTAATACTTGCCTCCTATTACCAAATCTTCAGCCGCCACCGGAGAGGTGACAGTTATTGCCTGCGGGATTATCGTGAAGAGAGATGAAGAGGAGGTCACTGATGTGCGCGCCTTGTTTGTGAGTTTTACTCTGCAGAGAGCGCTTGACACTCCCGGAATAGGATTCCATTCATAGTATTGATTTGACGCTAAAAGAGAAGATGAAATGGTATTCCATGTGGAGCCGTTATTCGTGGTGTACTCAGCCGTAAGAGTGTCTATTACTCCTACATAATTCCATGTAATATAATTGCGTTTCGAAGAGACATAAGTCTCTCCTATGTATTGCGATGTAATATACAAATGCTGTTCGAGAATACTGAATGAAGAACTTGATCCCAAAACAAGAGGATTCTCATATCCTGCGATTTTTACAATGCAGTTTGCTGAAGGAATGTTCGGAACAGTCCATTTGAATGAGCGGGTTGATGCGGCAAGAGTGTCTATGATTGTGTATGTGGAGCCTCCGTCAGTTGAATAAGACAGAACTACGCTGTCTGCAGTTCCCATTGACGACTGCCATGTAATGTACCGTTTTGTTCCGATGAACAGAGAATCCTGATTCTTTGGAGAGAATACTGATATCGCAGGATAATTCATTGTAAATGCAGATGAAGATGCAGTCACTGAAGTGTTGCTTGAATTTGAAACTCTTATGAGGGCATTTGCAGTGGATGCGTTTACTGCGGTCCATTCATAGTATTTGTTGTTCGCAGGAGAAGCTATTGACTGCCACAATCCGCCTCCATTGAGAGAGTATTCAAGATCAACATTTGAGAATGCTCCGGTATTGTCCCAGACAAGGAAATACTTTTTCCCAGATATCCACGAACTTGAAGCGACTGGAGAGATAATGCTGATTGACTGCGGTGCTATAGTGAATATTCCGCTGTTGTCAAGCGATGATGTCATCCTTAGGTAATACACCTGAATCATTCCATTTAAAGTGGGCACATTGGGAATTGTCCACTCGCAGTACTGTGCACTTGCGGCTAAAGTATCTATCTGTGTCCAGACTACTCCTCCATTTGTAGAATATGCAATCACAACAGAATCGCCTGTTCCTCCCAAATAATCCCAAGTCACCATGCACTTGTCTCCCACAATGTAGGATTCTCCCGCCAATGGCGATGTCACTTCCACCTGCTTGCCTATGATTGTAAATCTGTCAGAGATTCCGAATGATGATGAAAGATTTTTGTTTGTGATTCTTATTCTGCCGTTTGCAGTTACAGTGTTGGGCATAGTGAAACTGTATGAACGAGTTGATGCAAGTACTTTCACAGGAGAGTTCCATGAAGAGCCGTCATCAGTGGAGTATTCTATTATGACTGTGTCTATCACTCCGTCATAGGTCCAAGAGATTCTGTATGCTTTGCCTGCTGTAAAAGTCTCTGAAAGAGACGGGTATTTAACTGTTATTGTTTGAGGTAGTATTTCAAACATGCTCGTACTGCTGAAAATCGTTGTGTCAGTGTCATAGGCGACTCTCACAACTGCAGAGTCAGTGTCAAAGGTCGGCAGAGTCCACAAATAATTCTGCGAGTTTGCAGTTGAATTTACTATTGATGTCCAGTTTGTTCCATTGTTTGTTGAGTATGTCAGTTTTACATTATTGAATTTACCCGTATAATCCCATGTGATGTAATAACCTCTCCCTGAAATCCACTGCGAGAGGCTGTCAGGTGATGTTATTGAAATTGAGGGTTTAATTATAGTGAATGTGTCGGATATCACATTTACATTGCTGTTTTTAGTGTCCAATACTTTCATAAGCACATTGTTTGAAGGGTAATTCGGAATTGTCCATTTGTAGTAATTATTATTCGGCATTACTCCAAGTGATGACCAGTTTGTTCCTCCATTTACAGAATACTGCACTTCGACAGAATCAACTCCTCCTTCATTATACCATGTGACATAATAATCCCTGCCTACTATGAATGTGTCTGCGGCAATAGGATAAGTCAGGTAGATTTTCTGAGGTTTAACAATGAATACTTCCGATGTATCTGACACTGAAGGATTATTGTAATCCTCAATTACTATTCTTACATTGCTGGAAGGTATGTTTGGGATAATCCATTCATAATTTCCGTCATTAGGAGTCGATGTTGCCAATGACAGCCATGTTGAACCGTCAGCACAGTATTTTATCTGCGCTGTTGTAAAAGTCCCCTTGTATGTCTGCCAGTTGATATTGTACGGTCTTCCCACATAAAGTTCATTTGAATTGTTGGGATTTAAAATCCTCACTTGAGCTACATTCACTTTTATTGAGCTTATGAGTTCTGAAGCAATTACTGCACCGAGAGAATCCCTTCCCTGCACCACAATTCTGAAATTGTCAGAAGCAGAAGCATGAGGCAAAACAAATGTGTAGTAGCCAAGATTGGGAACTCCCAATGCAGGATAGAGATATGTCACACCGTCAGTAGAATATCCCACATTGACTGTTTTAACTAAAGAAGTATCTGAATTCCAAATCACATAGTATGTTTCATCCGCATAAAGAGTGTCTCCCTGATTCGGGTATATTACATCTAATGTCGGATCAAGAAGTGCATCTGAAGTAACAATAAAGGTATCCGTCTCGTCATACAAATAATTCGTAAGTTTATTTCGAGCTGTCAGATAGAAAATGTCTCCGACAGAAGCAATTGTGTCATGCGCCAAAGCAAGGAAATATTCTTTATTGTGAGTGCTTCCGAGAGTTCTCGTAATTCCGTCAGTTAAATTTACAAGTTCAAATTTTATGGTATCAATAAACCCTCTATAGTCCCAATAAATCGGAAAATAATTATTTGCATAAACCATATTAAGAGTATCTGGAGTTGTAATTGTGAGTATGGGACGCACAACTTCGTATGTCATGTCGGAAGTGTCATCAGCGGAATTATCCCATGCAGAGAAAATTCTCAGCAGATAATTATTTACATAAATTGACGGAGTTGACCAATTATAATTTCCATCATTGTACTCTTTAGGTTTTATATTTGTATAATTTAGTCCGGCATCATAGGAATACTGTATTCCCACTGTATCAGGGCCACCCACCCAATCCCAGATTATCTCTTGCGGCACTCCGGAATAATATGTTTCTCCGCCGTTCGCCTCTACAATGTCATATTCAGGCCGTTTGATTGAGAATCTTTCTGATAAAGAGTATATTGAATCATCTGCTGTGCTCGTTATTTTTATCCAGCATGTGTCGGAAATATAATTAGGAGCAGTAAAAATATAGCTTCCTGTATTGAGTGTGGAATTGGTTATGAAGTAATACTGCACGACTCCGGAAACTTTATATAGCAGTTCAATAATCACGCTGTCAACAGCTCCTGTATAGTTCCAGTGAATCGGATATTTCAAACCCTGTATAAGCTCTTTTCCGCTGTCAGGGTCAAATATCGTGAATGTGGGTCGGAGTATTGTGAAACTGTTCTGACTCACATCAAAACTGTTTACATTGGCGAGATTCGTTATTCTCAATCTTCCCTGAGTGGTTACATCATTGGGAACAAGCCAGACAAATGAGCCGTCATTCGTCTCGCTGACATCAATATCCTTCCATGTGGAACCGTTATTCACTGAATACTCAAGCTTGACGCTTGTTATGGCTCCAGTCCAATTCCAATGAATCGGAGCATACTCGCCTATTGTGAGAACCTCTCCTCCATTGGGAGTGGTGATATCAATTATCGGATTAATAACTGAAAATACATTGTCTGAATTGTCAGTGCATGCCACGACAACAGCATCGGAGATTTTTATTTTAAAAGAATCCGACACTGACACAGGGGAAGTCCATGAATAATTGCCTGCATTGGCGGTGGAAGCTGTAATTAAATTCCATGAGAATCCATTGTTTGTCGAATACTCAAGCTTCACATTTGCTATTGTGCCATTGTTCGTCCAGTTTACAGGAACTATATCGCCTGAAGCGAATGACTCTCCTCCGTTAGGGGAAGTCAAGGTTATTATAGGATAAATTGTCGTCATGTCATTGTCTGAAACATCCGTAGTAATAGCATCTGTGGTGCTTGTCACTCTCACGCGCAGAGTCGAAGAGAGAAGCCCTGACGGCACTGTCCAATTGTGTGTTCCGTCATTTGGAGTTGATGCAATTATGGAAATCCAATTCACATTATCAATTGAATATTCTATTTTCACATTGGCAAATGCCCCTGTCCATGACCATCTTATCGGATATGTCTCTCCTATGGTGAGTGTGTCATTTCCATTCGGAGTCAGCACTGTGAGAGTCGGAGATGAAATTGTGAAATTAGCATTTGAGACATCATAAGTATTCACTGCATCAACATTGTTTGAAACCCTGAAAAGGCATTGCGTTGATACCGCAGTTGAAGGTATGAGCCAAATATATGAACCGTCGTTTGTGGTGTCGGAGACTGTCAGCTTCGTCCATGTAGAGCCGTTGTTTATTGAATACTCAAGCTTCACATAATTGAAGCTTCCTGTCCAAGTCCATTCTACAGGATAATACTCTCCAACCGTGAAATTCTCTCCTCCGTTTAAAGTCACCAATGTCACAGATGCGGGAGAGATGGTAAATGAATTGTCTGATATATCTTCTGTAATAGGGTCTATTGCATTTGCAACCCTTATTCTGCAGAGTGAAGAAATATTTGACGGCACTGTCCATGAATATGTATTTTCATTTGTGTATGAATTTGTTATTAAATTCCATGTCGAACCGTCATCAGTCGAATAATCAATTCTGACATTTGAAAATTCGCCTGTGTGCAACCATGTTATTGGATAAATCTGCCCTGATATAAAGTTTTCTCCTCCGTTTGGAGAAAGCAGTGTAACTGACGCTCTCTCTATTGTGAATACGCTGTCAGAGATATCAAATGAATTCAATGAATCCGAAGTGTTCTTAACTCTTATTATACAGAGAGCTGAAGGAGTGTTTGGAACAGTCCATATATAATCTCCAGTATTTGAAGATGATGAAATTATATTTGTATATGTTGCGCCGTCATCTATCGAATATTCAATTTTGACATTTGAAAATGCTCCGTCCCAATTCCAGTGAATCGCGCATTTTTCCCCCGCAGTCACTGTCTCTCCGCCTGTTAGAGTCATCAGATTTATTACAGGAGCTGAAAGAGTGAAATCGGCATCTGATATGTCGCTTGAAAACCCGTCTGAAATATTTGTCAGTCTTATTCTGCATTGAACCGTTCCGAGCAGGCTTGATGGAAGAGTCCAGTTGTATGAACCGTCATTCGTATCATTTGCGGCGACAGTGTACCATGATGTTCCTCCATCAGAGGAATATTCAATCTTTATTCTTCCGAAATTTCCCAGCCATGTCCAGTGAACCGGGTATGACTCTCCTATTTTCCACACTTCTCCGCCATTAGGAGAGGCAATATTTATTTCAGCTGATTCAACAGTGAAGAGTGAATCCGATGTGTCTGATGCGGATGCGTCCGACGCATTGGTTACTCTCACGAGATACTGATTAGACGGCGTATTTGGAAGAGTCCACACATACAGCCCGTCATTAGCAGTATTGGATGCTATTGATGTCCATGTTGAGCCGTTATTTGAAGAATAATCAATATTTACATTTGAAACGGTTCCTGAAGTCGTCCAGTGTATCGCCTGAGTATTCCCAGCCCTTAAAACATCTCCTCCGGCAGGCGTAATCACAGTCACTCTTGTTCTTGCAATTGAAAAATCCGCATCGCTTACATCATTTGCATTTGCATCAAGAACATTTGAGACTCTTATTCTGCAGAGATTTGAAACCGCATTCGGAACGGTCCAAATGAATGACCCGTCATTCGCATCAGTGGCATCAATTGTAGTCCAGCTTGTTCCGCTGTTCGTGGAATATTCAAGTTTTGCATTTGCGAATGATCCTGTCCAATTCCAATGAATCGGATATTTTTCTCCTATAACCAAAGACTCGGCTCCATTTGGAGTAAGAATGCTTATTCCTGATGTCACAATATTACTGCTCCCGTTTGATATGTCATAGCAATTGGCGTCAGCAACATTGGTTATTTTTATCCTCATGTTAGAAGTCGGTGCATTTGGCACTGTCCATAGGTATGAACCGTCATTTGTAGTAGAGGCGACAATGGTTGTCCAGTTGGTTCCTCCGTCTATCGAATACTCCAATCTTACTGAGGCTATTGTGCCTTCCCAGTCCCAGCTGATATTTGTTCCCGAACCCACTATGGAGGTCTCTCCCCCGTTTGGAGTAAGAACAGTGAGACCTGTTGACAAAATCGAGAATCTTGCATCGGATATATCAAAACATGCAGGATTTAAAGTATTTGTGATTTTAAGGAGGCAATTGTCGGAAGGATTGATTGTTGGAATCAGCCAGTAGTAGCTTCCGTCATTAACAGTTGAAGCGGTCATCAAGGTCCATATGCTTCCGCTGTCTGCCGAATATTCAAGTTTTACATTTGCGAAACTTCCTTCAAAATTCCAATAAACAGGATAATATTTTCCTGTAGTCAGCCCCTCTCCTCCGTTTGGAGATAGAACCTTAATAATATTATTGGCAATAGTAAAGAGACTATTGCTTATACCAAAGCAATTCGGGTCAACAGTGCTGGTCACTCTGATTCTGCAGTTTGAAGATGGAAAATTGGGCACTGTCCATATATATTCGCCATCATTAGTAGTTGACGCATTTATGGATGTCCAGTTGGCTCCGTCATCTATTGTGTATTCAATTTTGACATTTGAAAATGCTCCTGTCCAGTCCCAGTGTATCGGATATGATTCACCAATTCTTAAAATATTTCCACCGTCAGGTTTGTTTATATTTATTACAGGAGTCTGTATTGCAAAAAAAGTATCACTCACATCAAAATTTGTAGGATCTGAGGGATTTGATAATCTCACCTTTCCGATAGCGGTTGCCGCATTAGGCACTGTCCACAAATAATCCCCGTCATTTTGGGTTGATGAAATTATTAAAATCCAATTTGAACCGCCGTCAATGGAGTATTCCATTCTTGCTGATGTGACTGCTCCGGATGTATCCCAGTGTATAGGCATCTGATTCCCTATAACAAAGGTCTCTCCTCCGTTTGGAGTGCGCAGATTGTATGATTGTGAAAAGAGAGAGAGAGAGAGAAGCAAAACTGTCAATAAAAAGAAATATTTTTTCATTAAAACCTCCTTAACTTATTTATGATATAATAAAATTATAAGTTAGTCAATAGATTAAAAATTCGAAATATTGAGAACTCTGCAATCTGCAAAGAAGAGTTTTTAATATTTTTGTTGTTTTGAATTTGCAATTCTGAAAATCCGCAGATTTTACCCTATTTACTTTTTTCATTTTGCTGGTATTATTTGTCAGATGAAAAAAAGTTTAATACTTTATAAAGAGCATTTGAAAGATATAGGTTCAAACGGGTGGAACTATCTTCTCGGCAACCTGCTTTCAGGATTCGGATTTGCCGCATTCTCGCTATTATTTAATCTTTTTCTTAGAGCCAATGGAGTGAGAGAGGGCTCAATAGGACACCTCTTGTCAGTGGGAACATACACGACTGTATTTCTTATTCTTCCAGCGGCATTTATTGTTAAGAGAGTTCCCATTTCAAAAATCATACTCATCTCTCCCATAATAACTGTTATTGGATACTTTATAGCCATTCAGTCGAATTCATTTTCAATGCGAATGCTCGGATTTATAATTGCCGGAGGTGCGGGAGCATTCAATTCGGTTATTGGCGGTCCATTCATAATGAGAATATCAAATGAAAAGAACCGCACATTTCTTTTCTCGCTGAATCATGCAACAATGCTTTTGGCGGGAATTACAGGCAATCTGCTTGCCGGGTTTCTTCCGAAATTTTTAATGAATTACGGAATAACTCAGAAAGACGGATTCAGATATGCAATATTTCTTCACCTCTTCGTTGCTCTTCTTTCATCTATTTTTTATGGCAGACTCTCTACTGTCCGATTGAATTCCGAAGAGAAAGAGAATCGTTTAAGTGTCAGAACAAGCAAGAGACTGCTTCTTTACCTTGTGCTTCCTCCAATGACAGTGGGACTCGGTGCGGGAATGACAATACCTTTCCTGAATTTATATTTTAAGACAATGTTCAATCTTGAATCGCAGATAATAGGAATAATATTCGCGTCCGCTCAGGCATTGACCGTCATGGGAGCCATGCTGGGTCCGATTCTTGCAAAGAGATTCGGACTTATAAAGACAGTAATCATTACTCAAGTTATTTCAATTCCGTTTCTCTACATTCTTGGATTCACGTATTTTCTACCTGCTGTTCTGACGGCATTTCTTATAAGAAATGCTTTAATGAATATGTCGGCGCCTTTATCGACTAATTTTGCAATGGAAATTGTCTCTCCGGATGACAGGCCTTTGACAAGCGGACTTCTCAGTGTCGCTTGGCTTGCAACTTGGGGGCTCACTGCAAATATAGGAGGCGTTTTGATAGAAAAATCCGGATATCAGATTCCCTTCGCCTGCACCATATTCTTTTATATTGTATCTTCGTTTTTATATTGGAAACTTCTAAGGCCTATAGAAAAACGCCGTCTGGTTAAAAACGGTATTTAAACTGAAGTCCTGTATTGAAATATCCGTCTGCATCTCTCTCCGTGATAATATCCGTATTTTTAATGACATTGTACTCTATTCTGAAAACATCTTTTTGAAATGTAAATACATCATGAGTATATGAAACATAGAGTTTTCTTCCTATATATTTGCCGACTGACAGCTTTGCGCTCTTCTCCAAACTTAAAAGGCTTGTCTCTATGTCCAACTGGTCTACTCCTATTGACGATGATATGGTATTTAAATACTTGTTTCTCAAATAAATCTGAAGCGCCTTTTCAGGAACACCCTTGGATATCTCTTCAAAATTGTTTAGAGATGCCACTGTGGTGTTGAAGCTTAAAACCGATATTATGTTTTCAATGCCCATTGCAGGTTCGGAGTACAGAGTTAATGTCGGTTTGAATGCAGAGCCGCTCACCTCAAGATATATCTTCGCCTGCTTCTTATCCTCTCCGTCAATATACTGAATGTTGGTGCTTGATGTGATATTTATTGTGGGTTCAACAGTTTTATTTGTCTCTTTAAGTTCGAAGACTCCGCTTTCTACATTGAATTTCTTATCAAGATAGAAATAATATCCTCTAATTACATTTGCTTGTCCTGTTATGTTGAATTTCTTACCCTGTCTTTTGAGATTCACATCGCCTTTAAGTTCAACATCGACAAAATTGTTTTTCAGCCAGAGATTATTGTCATTGATCAATCTCAGATTCATATTCGTTGTATATTTTGACACTCCTCCGCTTTGACTTCCGTCAGAAGAGGAGACAAACGGGAAATTGGAGACTCCCTCTGTTATTTTTATCAGACCGTTCAAATCAACCTTTTTCATATTGCCTCTTATGTCCAGAGAGCAGTTTGCAAAAACATCCACATAATCGATTCCTATGGAATGAACCCCTGTCGCTTCAATGTCAAACCAGTATTCCTGCATGATATATTTTTTAAGAGAGGCGCCTCCTGTAAGATAAACTTCTCCCTTTTCGGTCTTTCCCTTCAAAGCGGTTACAATAGCAGAATCTCCTCTTAAAACCACCTCTCCTTTTGCCGCCTTTACGGTTGTTCCCAATGAAACAATATAAACATCCGTAGAATCAAGAATCAGATTTCCATCCATTTTCGGGTCAGATACGGTTCCTGTCAATCTTCCCTCCGCTTTCAAACCGAATTCCGTTTTCATAGTAAAAACATTTTCAAGAGGAGCAAAATACTTTTCATCAATGTTTTTAAGATTGAATTCAATATCAATCTTTGACTCCTCAAGTTTTTTCTCATCAATTTCTATTCTTCCGTAAATGTATGAAAGTTTGTCATTCTGAAAAGCATTCAAATAATTTATGTCGAGATTCTCCCCGTCATAATCGCAATTCAAAAATAATGAATCAACATTTATTCCTCCATACTTAAAATGCCTGACTGCAGTATTGAATTTCATCCGTATTGAGTTCTTCGGTCCCTCTCCCATGGCGGAAAATTCAGCATCTCCCTTTAGGTCGACTCCTGAAATGTATCTTGTAATCGACAAATTTTTGTCATAACAGTCAATTTTGAATTTGAGAGAATCTGCCGACATCCCGAAATTTCCCTTTATAAATCCGTCGCTACCTGAAAGATTGAATGAATCAGCATATACTGATTTTCCCGAAAACCCTATGTATGCGGGATTGTTCAAAGAAAACTCGTCAATATCCGTCTTTATATCAAATCTGCTTATCTGTCCCTGCGCCTCAGAGAAATCCTTATTCGCCTTTATTTTTCCGCTTAGTCCGAATGAGAGTATCTCTGAGACTCCGTCTATATCTACATATATGTCATCAATGTCTTTCAAGGCTTCAAAATAGACTATCGATACATTCTTTCCGAAGACTGTGCCATTGATGAAAGATCCCTGTATAACTCCTTTTTGAATATTCAAACCGCTTCCGTTTAAAGATCCGCTGGAGGAAAAGTATTCAAAAGTATTTTTTTCATAGTATGCATTAGTCACTTCAAGATTGTAGGAAAATCTGTAATCTCTTGCTCCTCCCTCTATTTTCATCTCTCCGTTCGCCTGACCTAAAACACTGATATCATTTTTTAAGGAAGTGAGGATTTCAAGAGGGAAATCACTCACCTTCAAATCAATCATTCCTTTCTTTGAGCTGATATTTCCGTCTGCTGAAAGCTCTCCGTCTTCAATTTTCAAAATTATGTTTTTAATTGAAAGCTCACTGTCAATATAGCTTGCGGATCCGCTCGCCTTTATATTTTTGATATTGCCGTAAAATCCGTACAAAGAATCCAATACGAGAGTTGCGGCATCTTTCATATTAGTTTTAAGATGCATAACTCCGTAAATGCTGTTCTCTTTTATCTCCGCATTTTTTATGAAATGCTCCGCCTTTACGCCTTTCAGCGCGATGTTTAATTCAGTATTCAATTTCGGACTCAGTTCGGCGAATCCTGATGATGAAAAAGGAAAAGTGGAATCGGAACATTCAAGGCTCTTTATTTTAATTGTATCTTCCTTCCACACGGACGATAATTTTATTTTATTAAAAAACATTGAATCCATTCCTGCTCTTTTGAAATCAGCTTCAAGAGATATGTCCTGAAATTCTTTTGATATTCTTCCTTTTATTTTTATATTTCCCAAAAGAGTGTAAAAATGTTTTAAAAGCGGATAGTTTTCAGCTTTCATTTTCATATTGATTTCATCTATGAATAGTGTGTCATTCTTCAAGCCGATGGAATTATCAATTGTGAAGACATCAGTCGCTATAACGCCTTTATGAAAAAGTGAATCTGTCTTAAACCCGATTTCACCTCTGCTACCCTTAAGATTCGCGTATCCGTTCAGATCGCAATTTTCTATTCTGTAAAGCAGATATCCCCTCTTTTTGTTGAGAGACAAAACCGCATTCAGTTCGATGTCTTCAGCATAGAGAGTATCAAAATGAAGATTTATCTTTTTCAGTGTTATCTCGGGAGCATTTATAGAGAACGGAATATTCTCAATAATCTTTTGAATGCTTTTTGAGGCAATTGTGTCCGGCTTTAAAGATGTATCAGGCGCGCTTTTCTTAATATAAATATTTGCACTATCAAGAAAAATCCTGTTTATATTTATTTTTTTTATGAGCACTGCGGCTAAGTTTATCTCTATCTCTCCTCTGAGTATGTCAGCATCAAGATTATCAGACCTTATTTCAACTCCGGATATTTCATAATAATTCCACTTTCCCTTTATATCCGAAATATGGCACGAGCCGTTGAGGGCTTTTGAAAAGACTCTTTCAAGATTTTCTCTTACGATTCTGTTGAAAACACCAGTGAAAACAAGAATTGACTGAGTCAATGAAAGCGCAAGTATCACAATGATTAAAATTATTATCGGTTTTTTAAATCTTTTCATCAGAATGGATTTCCTATACTGAAATAGTATTTCATATTTCCTGACCGGTTCAAAGGCTTGGCAACATCAAACCGAATATTTCCGAACGGAGTGGCTACGAAGATTCCAAGCCCTCCTGATAATGATAGGTCATCTATTTTAAAGGATAATATTTCAGGATAAAGCACTCCTCCGTCAAAAAAATATGTTATGCCTATAAACTTATATACAAGAGCGCGCATTTCAAAATTGCCGTTGTAAATCATATTGCCTGAATGCGTTCCTATTGCATTAAGAGGTCCGATAGAATCTTCATCAAATCCTCTTACGCTCGTGAGGCCACCGAGTTTGAACTGCTCGCCTATTGATACTCCTCTGTCAGCAGATATTCCGAATGGTATTATCCCTCCTGTCTTGAATCTCAGAGCGGTAGTCACTGCATTGAAAAATGTTTTAAAATATGCCGACTCAAAAGAGTATTTGTAAAAATTATTATATCCTCCCAAAATTCCTCCGGAATACTGCAAAAGAAGAGTCGAGTATATTCCGCTTGAAGGCGATAGTACATTATCCCTGTCATCGAAATAGAATGTCAGGTCAGTTGAATTGGTCGTCACTCTTTCATATCTGTAAAGCTGATTATCCACATTAGTGTCTATAATGCTGAGCTTGTATGAATAATTATTAAAAATAGAAAAATAATTGATTGTTTTGCTTATTCCACCCTTGATTAAAAAATCCTGCTTTCTGTAAAATTCATAAAACTCGTAATTGGCTCCGGCCTGTGAGTTGAATGACAGAAAGTTGAACAGCACATAAGGCATCCTGTACCTTAGTATTCCATAAACCCATTTATCTCCTGTTCTCACGGGGGAAGAGAGCAGAGCTACTGCTCCTACTGCTTCAAAGGAGAGTTTTTCTCCATTATTAAAGAGATTGTCATTGCCCCACCCTGATGTCAATTTGAATTTATTCGGGAATTGATAGAGAACTGCTCCGGAAACCCAGTTTTTCTTTTTCTCCGTTCCAATGAAATAAACATCTATACTATCTCTCTTATCTTCAATTCCAATGGTCTTGAAAGCAAGATAATCAAAGAGCCCTGTGTATGATACCCTCTGCTGAATTACATAAATATTCTCCGGAGTATATAAAGTTCCCCTCCTGTCTCCCACCTCATTTCTGAACACGCTTCTTAGAGAAGGAGGAAGAGAATCACCGCTTATAGAACGGATATATGCCTTATTGCCCTCATTCAGATTTATGAAGACAATCACTCTGTATTTATTCTCTTTCGGTATAAACTCATATTTAATGTCAGAGTATATATAGCCGAGTGAAGCATATTTATCAAGTATCTGCATCCTCTTTGATTCAAGAAGAGAATAATTAAGCGGGTCATTCTTTTTTATACTGACAATTTCCTTTATCTCATCGTCAGTAAAGACAGTATTGCCGAAAACCTTCACTTCCGACACGGTGGTTACATAATCCTCATTTAATTCTATATCTATATATACGAGATTGTCCTCAACCCTGTAGTCATATTTTTTAACTTCAAAATCCAGAAAACCCCTTGATCTGTAAAATGATGTTATTATGGATTTGTCCTCTTTAAATAAAATCCTGTCGAATGACTTTCCGACTCTGGATTTCATTGCCTTAAGAAGAACTTTGTCTTCGAAAAAGATATTCCCTTCAATGTTTATCTCTTTAATCTTGTCGGCAAATATATAGAGAGAACACAGGAAGAGAAGAGTGATCAATAGACTCTTTTTAATTGAATCCCCTTGTAATAATGAGTTAATATCTGTTTGTAGTTTTTACCTGAAGCGGCCATCTCCATTGCTCCATACTGACACATTCCGACTCCGTGTCCGAATCCTCCGCCATTAACAACAATCTTTCCGCCATCCTCTTTTATTTCAAAATATCTGCTCTTTAGCATTCCTCCGAGATGCTCTTCAAAAGTGAAAAGTTTTCTAATATCCAGTCCTTTTACAGAATACTTTTTTCCGCTTTTGTCTTTTATGGTCAGTTCAATTACTCTCTTGTATTTATCCTTTTTTGAAACATAAACAGAGACAGCTTCAACAGAAACTTTTTTCAGAGATGAATAATTCTTTGAAACCATGTCATAGAAATCTTTTTTATTGTATTCATAAGCCCATTTGTAATGTTTTGATTTTGAGCAGTAGACTCTCTTAAAAAAGCATCCTTCTCCGTCAAATCCTCCTCTCAGATACGGCGCAGGCGAACCGACCCACTCATTCTCATTGTCACTCGTGTATCCTCCGCATGTAGAGTGGTATTTTGCGTCAATAGGTACATTTTTATATAATGCCACTATTCCGCGCGTCTCGTCAATCGCCCTGTTTGTAATTGAATCCTCAAGAAGATATCCTCTGTAAACTTGATCCTGAACAGTACATTCAAGGTCATAACCCATATCCGAGTGTCTGTTCAGATGGGCGAATGCGTATGTGCGCGCAGCTACAGCCTGAGCTTTGGACGCCTCTATCTTTTTTTTATCAAGCTTCCCTATTTCCGCTGGAACAACTCCTTTTAGATAATCCTCTATGCTTAAACGGTTGATAGGCAGAAGAAGTTCATCCGCGTCTTTTTTAAGCATAAGAGAGCCCCTGTAAATCATACCGTTGAATGAGAAGAGTCCGGCATTAAGAGGAGTAAAATATATAGGCAGACTCTTCACAATAATTCTTTTGTCTCTGTTGAGATACATTTTGAATTCCGAATTGTCAAATTCGATAAAAATAGTATCACTCTTCTGTAGAGTCATGCTTCCGTTTTGAGTTGTCAGTTTCATTCCCGAAGGGCTTGTGACTGTAATCTTTCCCACCTTGTGCCCCAATGCCACTCGCACCTCTTCATTGTCTTTATAGAGCCGCAGATTATTATTCTTTGCGCATCCTGAAATAACTGCTGTGAAAATCAAAATGCCTGCTAATAAAATTCTATGATTTAAATATTTCTTTTCCATACTTAATATAATCCCTTAAAACAGGCGGAAATTCAAAATCATTATCCTCTGTCTGATAATGCTCTATTATAGCTATTACCGTTCGGGGTGTTGCGAGGCCGGAACCGTTCAGAGTGTGAATGAATGTGTTCTTCCCGTCTTTGTTCTTAAATCTTATATTTGCCCTTCTTGCCTGAAAATCAAGAAAATTTGAAACTGACGAGACTTCCATGTACTCCTTTGTCCCTTCAGCCCACACTTCAATATCGTATGTTTTGGCTGATGAGAAAGAAGTGTCATTCCCCGGGAGGAGTATCACTCTGTAAGAGAGTCCGAGTAGCCTCAACACCTCCTCAGCTTCCAAAAGCATCTCTTCAAGAGCCTCATCCGATTTGTCAGGATGAGAGTAGCGCACCATCTCAACTTTGTTGAACTGATGTAGGCGCTTCAATCCCTTTGTCTCCTTTCCGTATGAACCCGCCTCCCTTCTGAAGCATGCAGAGTAAGCCGTAAATTTTTTGGGAAGGTCTTTTTCAAAGAGTATTTCATCATTGTAAATATTTGTGACAGGCACCTCAGCGGTCGGGATAAGATAGAGATTGTCTTCCTTAGATAGACTGTACATATCCTCTTCCATCTTAGGCAGTTGTCCTGTCGAATAAAGTGAATTGTAATTCACAAGAAACGGTGGGAATATCTCAAGATATCCGTGCTTTTCAATATGAAGGTCAAGCATGAAATTTATAAGAGTTCTTTCAAGCAATGCGCCCTTTCCCACATAGAGAGGGAAAGAGGATGCGGCTAACTTTGCTCCGCGTTTGAAATCAATGTAATTCTTCTCTGTGCATATATCATAATAATTTCTATTTTTCTCATTTAAAGTCCCTGTCTCTTTGATCACCTTGAATATAGCATCATTTTCTGTAGAAACATCCTTCTCAAGAATGTTCGGAACCCAACTCATCAGAGTATTCTCCTCCTTTTCTGCATTGCCAAGTTGTTTCTCTATCTCTCCGACGGTCAGGGAGATCTCTTTGGATTTTTCAAGGAGGGGCTTAATGTCCCCTCCCTGTTTTTTTATCTTTGGCACTTCATCCGTGAGTTTGTTCTTGTCTTCGCGAAGCTGATTCAATCTGTTTATTAAAAGACGCCTCTCTTCAATGAGTGAATAGAGTCTCTCTATGTCCACTTTCGTCTTCTTTAAGGAACAGATTTTTTCAATCAAGTTTCTGTTGGCTATTATAAACTCACGGTCGTGCATTAGTCCTCACTTGTTGTTCTTATTAATTTCGCTCTGAGCCGCCGCAAGACGCGCCACAGGCACTCTGTAAGGCGAACATGAGACATAATCAAAACCATTGTTATTGAAGAAATCTATTGATGCAGGGTCTCCGCCGTGCTCTCCGCAGATTCCTATCTCTATCTCAGGATTTGATTTCTTTGCATCCTCTATGGCTATTTTAATAAGTCTTCCCACGCCTATCTGGTCAAGAGTTGCAAACGGATCATCCTTTAGAATATTCTTCTCAATGTAGGTTTCAAGTATCTTTCCCACATCGTCTCTGGAGAATCCAAGTGTAGTCTGAGTAAGATCATTCGTTCCGAATGAGAAGAACTCTGCTTCTTTTGCGATTTCAAATGCTGTCAGAGCCGCGCGAGGAAGTTCAATCATTGTTCCTATTAGGCATTTGATGTTCATCTTCTTCTCTTCAAGAACATTTCTTATTGTCTCTAACACTATTGCCTTCTGCGCTTGAAGCTCTTTGACATTTCCCACAAGAGGTATCATTATCTCGGGAATAACCTTTATTCCCTCTTTTGACATATTGCATGCGGCTTCCATAATTGCCCTCACCTGCATTTCCGTTATCTCGGGGAATGTTATTCCCAGACGGCATCCGCGGTGTCCGAGCATTGGATTGGCTTCTTTGAGCTCGTCAATCTTTTGTCTTATGTCATCTGCCTTGACTCCCATTTTAGCCGCTATCTTCTTTATCATTTCATCTTCTTTGGGAAGGAATTCATGCAGAGGCGGATCAAGTGTTCTTATAACCACAGGGTATCCGTCCATTGCCTTGAAGATTCCCTCAAAGTCGCCTCTCTGCATCGGGAGTATCTCATCAAGGGCTTTCTTTCTTCCCTCTTTTGTATTTGCGAGAATCATTCTTCTCACTGCCTCTATTCTGTCCTCTCCGAAGAACATGTGCTCTGTTCTGCAGAGCCCGATTCCCATTGCTCCAAACTGACGGGCAATTTTTGCATCAACAGGAGTGTCAGCATTTGTGCGTATTTCAAGGCGCTTAAAGTCATCAGTAAATTCCATAAGTTTTCCGAATTCATTTTTTATATCCGGCTTCATCTTCTCAACATCGCCTTCAATCACTCTTCCGGTTGTTCCGTCTATTGTAATGAAATCGCCGTCTTTAATGACTTTGTCTTTTATCTTCATTATTCTCTTTTCATCATCTATCTCTATGTCAGAGCATCCCACAACGCACGGCTTTCCCATTCCTCTTGCGACAACAGCCGCATGAGAGGTCATTCCGCCTCTTGCAGTGAGTATTCCGTTGCAGATATTCATCCCTGCTATATCTTCAGGAGATGTCTCTTCTCTGACAAGAATCAGATTCTTTTCAACTTTGGCTTTTTCAACAGCCTCTTTTGCAGAGAACACGATTCTTCCGGATGCCGCTCCCGGAGAAGCAGGAAGACCCTTTCCGAGAATTACAAGTTTTGCCTTAGGATTTATCATTGGATGAAGCATTCCGTCAATGTCTTTCGGCTGAACTCTCTGCACTGCCGTCTTTCTGTCTATTACGCCCTCATTTACAAGGTCGACAGCTATTTTTATTGCGGCAAGAGGAGTCCTCTTTCCGTTCCTTGTCTGAAGCATCCAGAGTTTTCCTCTCTCAATAGTGAATTCCATGTCCTGCATGTCCTTATAATGCGCTTCAAGCTCATTCTTGTAGCCGTCGAGCTCTTTATAGAGCGAAGGCATCACTGATTCGAGAGTGACCTGATTATCAGAGTTTCTTGAATCATTGTTTATCGGCTGAGGAGTGCGGATACCCGCGACGACATCTTCGCCCTGAGCATTAACAAGATATTCTCCGTAGAAATATTTTTCTCCTGTTGACGGATTTCTTGTGAATGCAACTCCTGTTGCGCAGTCATTTCCCATGTTGCCGAAGACCATTGACTGCACATTGACTGCTGTTCCCCAATTATCCGGTATCTTCTCTATTCTTCTGTATTCAATAGCGCGCTCATTGTTCCATGATCTGAAGACCGCCTCTACCGCTCCCCAAAGCTGTTCATTCACATCATCGGGAAAATCTTTTCCTGAGTCTTTCTTTACAAGCTCTTTATATTTTTTTATGAGCCCTTTCAAATCTTCAGCATTAAGGTCGACATCCTGCACTACATTTTTGTCTTTTTTTGTCTTGCCGAGTATCTCTTCAAAATGCTTGTGCTCGGCACCCATCACTACATCTCCATACATCTGAATGAATCTTCTGTATGAATCGTATGCGAACCTTTCATTGTTTGTGAGCTTTGCAAGCCCCGCGACTGTCTTTTCATTGAGTCCGAGATTGAGGATTGTATCCATCATCCCGGGCATTGAAGCCGGAGCTCCTGAGCGCACTGACACGAGAAGAGGATTTGATTCGTCTCCGAATTTTTTTCCTATTGTCTTCTCAAGCCTCTTCATGTGCTCATTCACTGTCTCTTTAAGACCGTCGGGATACTTGCCCTGAGTCTTTGAGAAGTAAGCGCACACTTCTGTTGTGATTGTGAAACCCGGCGGGACCGGAAGGCCCAGTGATGCCATCTCAGCGAGATTGGCTCCTTTGCCTCCGAGGAGCATTTTCATTGATGCTTTACCCTCAGTCTCTCCTTTACTAAAGAAATACACCATTTTGTCCATTAAAGACCTCCTATTGTATCTATATATAGCTTATTATTTTATTATAAAATCATATAAAAATCAAGACAAATCAATTATGGCGGCGGGGGTGGAAAAATTGGAATTCTTCTTTAAGGGTTAAATATAGCTTATACTTCTTAATTCGATTTTTCCGTTGAGATGCGTAAGACTGCATTACACAGCATCTTCTGCTGCTATTTTGATATTTTTTATTTTTTTCTGAGAATTTCAATCTTGTTGAAATATTTATTCTTTTCTTAATATTTCTTTATCTTGATTCATTCGAAGATGCGCAACAATAATGAGCAAAATCGTCTTTGTTTGAATTTTAAAAATTTTCCAATTTTTCCACCCCCGCCGCTCATTATTATTGTCACTTAATTGCTACTGCTTTTTTATTTATCTGCAAATTTCCTTCTTCGTAACTTACAAAATAGATACCCGTCGGAAGACTTTTTAATGAAAGCGAATGCGTGCCTTTACTGTTGTTTAATGATTTATAAACAACCAATCCAGTTATGTCATAGATAATCAAAATATTTGCTGTTTTCAAAACCGAGTATTTTATTTCGTTAATTGTCACTACAAGCTGTGTTTCAATATGATTATCATATTCATAATGATTATTTTTGCTATGATATACTTGATTTTTAAAATCTGCCTCTGTCGGTGAATTGTCATCAATATAGAACCATCTGCTGTTATTTTGGGTAATTCCTTTAGATTTCTCATAAATTAGCCTCACCCGCCATTTATAGTATTTACCAATTGTTAATCCTGTTATATTCTCTGATATATTCACCCCTGACAGCCATGTGTCATACCACTCCAGACTTTCGTATAATCCTTTGCAATCAAAAGGTCTATCCATGTCTTTGACTTCCCATTGTAATTTTACTTTGCCTCTTCCAACATAGTCTTTTCCATTAAGATTAATTTTAAGATAATAATCATTTGAATAAAGTGGAGCTATTATCGGCACTGATTCTGCATTTTTCTGCATTATCATTTGAGATAATCCGCCTTCATTACCAAGAAAAAGAAAAATACATCCCTCATCAGACTCCATGTTGTCATAATATGGAGCTCCTATAATCACATCACTGAAGCCATCTCCGTTCACATCACCTGCGGTGGAAACGCTGATACCGTAAAATGATTCATTTTGATTTGGCTCTCCAATCCACTCGGGATTCAATGATAACCCAGTCTGTGACCCATAATATAGAAAAGAGGCACCTTCATTTGTTTCTTTGTCATCATAATAAATTGAACCAACAATAACATCACCATATCCATCTCCATTAACATCTCCTGCAGAACATACACTTCTTCCATAGTAGGCTCCAAGTTGATTTGATTCACCTATCCACACGGCATCCTTGGACAATCCCTCGAACGATCCATAGTATAAGAATGCACTTCCTTCGTTTGTTTCTCCCCTATCAAACCCGTAAGCACCGACAATTACATCGCTATATC
>DCUY01000103.1 GCA_002327905.1 Caldifarciminota bacterium UBA2202
GGAACTTTATTATCTTCTCCATAGTATGAAACAACAGTGTCAAAAGTAAGAGTCGCAGGATCAAGATTAGTCATACTCGCCAATACATAGTTCCCGCTCTCTCCAACCAGTTGCGTGTTTCCAATATAACCGAGAAAGCTCTTGTCATTTACCGCTGTATATCCCAATGTCGGCTCAGTCACCCAATACAAATCCGGATTTAATGTGTCTAACGGTATCCATGGGCTTTGGCTCAATGTATATACCAAATTGCAATTGCTCTCAACCCATGCGGATAAGTATCCGTCTGGGGTCTGAATCATAGTCGGTTTGTCTCCCTCTCCGAGTACCTCCAATTCCCATGTCGCTCCAAAGTCATTGCTCTTGGCATATATGATGCTGTCACCCGTTGTGTAAACCATCCTCATCTCGTCCGTATTCGGCTTCCTTACTATGTGCTCCTGATTGTTTGTTCCAAATGCCTCCGGCACATTACTCCATAAATATGGATCAATATTCCCTTCATGGGTCTTATATCTGTCTTTTGTTACCTTTATACCTATCTTCTTATTGTTATTTAAGTATGTTCCTACATCATATATTCCATGCAAGTTTGTTATCCCGCTGTATATGTAATCATCTCCGTTTGTCAACTCTACTAATGCTCCTGCAATCGGCAATGTTCCTTCTATTGCATCCGGTTTTGATACTACTATTGTGTTGACAACACTCTTTAGTACAGGAATCTCGCTCTGATGCGATACATCAAACTCGTAATATTGCACATTTATTGTTCCTTTATAATTATAAAACTCGCCCTTTGATGCATTCAGTCCTAAATCATTCTCATTCGCTGTTGTTATTCCTGTAAAACTTATCTCTCCATTCTCATCTGTTATTCCTTGATATACTTTACCTTCTCCTGTTGTTATCTCTACATCGCTTCCGATGCATTTCTCTCCCGTATAGGAATCCTCCATTGCCACATTTACCGTTTGTTCACTCTCTGTATATCCCCATATGGAGTTGGTCTTTGTCAATTCAACCGCACTGTAATCAGGATATACTATTATTTTGTCCATTTTTATCTCATGCTCTGCTTCATCATCCCTATATATTTGGGAATCTATTGCTCTGCTTGACGAGATAAAAGAACTTATTTTAAACTCGTCCAAATAAATTTGTATGTCCGTAAGCTGTAATATTTCATAGCCACTTTTATATGCTGTTATTGTAATTGTGTATAAAGGCACTATTCCTGTGTTATCAATAAGTCTCAATTCTATCTCGAAATCTAATGGAGAATTATCATTTATAAAACCATCCGGATACAAAGGATATCCTCTGTCACATATATAATAACCCGGATTGTAAAACTCTCCATGTGCGCTCCAGTAATCATTATATGATTGTATTATTTGTATCAATCCAAACATTTCAAAATATCTTGTCTTCCCTATGCTACTTGCACCATATAGCGGAAATCCTGTCTTAAAATGTACATCAAACTCTATTTTCTCTATCTTTTTTAGTATTTCTAATGTTAATCCCGGCTTCCCAAAAATAACTGATGTCGTTATATTATCACCGTCTAAACTTGTAATCTTTATATCAAGTGAATCATTTACTACTCCGTCTGTTTCTTCAGCATCTTCAGATACGGTCTTTGTCACTACCCAATTTTCATATGTCTCTGTTTCATTTACAAACATATCTGACATCCTGAATTCAGCAGTTGCCGAAAGTCCCATTGCCAATATGAGTATCAAAAGCAGATTCTTCATAACACCCCCCTTAATCGCTGATTTAGTAGAGAGAGAGAGAGTTACCCTTTACCTCGGGCATAACTCCATTTCCATCAATCCGATTCAACTTTCTTTTCATTTTTTCCTCCTTTTTTATTATTACCAATGTCTTTATTATAAAACTATACCGCTCAAAGTCAATACTATTTTTTTGTTATTTGACAAAACACCAAATCACGCTCTATCAGAGACGCTTTTTGTCAAATTGATTATAGAAATAACGCTTTTAGTTGCTTCTATGCGTTTTTAATTGATAGATTCTTTGTGATTGATAAGACTATATTGAGATTCAGAGCAAGATATATTGAGAAGCCGTCCCTTCCCTACTTCGCTCGTCTTGACTTTTTGCCTTATTATAATAGAATGATAAAAAGGAGTTATTGATGAATAAAATAATTATACTCGGAGCAGGAAGACAGGGAGTGACTGCGGGAGAGTTTCTCCGCAAAAAGAAATCTGATGTCACATTCATAGATATTAATGACGACAATCTCGCTTATGCTAAGAGAGAGGGATTTAATACCATTAAGAAGGCGATGAACACAAAGGAAATCATAGCAAAAGAGATAAAAGGATATTCTGCCGCTCTGTCTGCTCTGCCTGCGCGTCTCGGCAGAACAGCTCATCTCGGTGCTATAATGTCGAAGACAAACATGGTTGATGTCTCATACTCGGAGGATGACCCTTTAGAGCTTAATGCAATGTGCAAAAAAGCCGGTGTGACCATAATTCCGGATGCGGGAATTGCTCCGGGCACTTCAAATCTTCTGTGCGGAAGATTATACAAATCCTTCGATAAGGCAGACACGATTAAAATATATGTGGGCGGAATGCCTGAGAAGAATCTTCCTCCCTTCGGATACGCAGTTACATGGTCGCCGGAAGACCTTATTTCGGAATATGAGAGAAAGGCTAAGATAAGAAAAAATTTCAAAGAGCTTATTGTAGAGCCATTGACAGCCGTTGAGAATATAACATTCAAGGGGTTCGAAACACTTGAAGCGTTTTATACTGACGGACTACGCACACTCTCAAAGACATTGAAAAATGTCAAAAACCTTGAAGAGAAGACAATGCGCTACAAAGGACATATTGACAAAATAAAATTTCTCTTTGAGATGGGATACTTTGAGAAGTCAGCCGGAGTAACTAGTCCGAGAGAGGCGTCAATAGAATTATTCAAGAGAATAAAGTATAAAAACCTGAGAGATGTTCTTCTGATGAGAGTCATAGGAGAGGGCAAAATAAAAGGCAAAAACAAAAGGATAGAATATCAGGTTATTGACTTTGCGGACAATAAGCATTCAGCAATGGAGCGCACAACAGGATATTCTCTCGCGGCATTCTCATACTGGCTTTTAAGGAATCCTCAAAAGACAGGATCCGTTCTCACTCCGGAAGAAATAGGTATGAATGAAAAGTATTTTTCGGATATTCTCTCTCTTCTTGAGGAAAAATCAGTAAGAGTAACCAAAAAGAGCATTTGATGAAGATAATCGGCTCTGAGAGATTTTTAAATATTGATTTTCTTAATACAGGAGAGAGTGATTTTTTCAAAGATCTCGGCAAATCGAATATAAAATTCTTCTCTTCCGGAAGAAGCGCCATTTATGACTTTTTCAAAAATGAATTTTCATCATCATCAGTCTTTTTCCCTGATTTTTACTGCATGGAGATGCTCAACCCTATAATCAAAGCTGGCGTAAATATTGTTTTTTACACTGTCAGAGAGAATCTCACTGCTGATACTGAGATATTAGGCAGAATTAAGAATGTCAAGTGGATTTACATAAATGATTACTGCGGATTCAGGGACAACGGGCTTGTTGTTTTTGCAAAAAAGAGAGGTATGAAAATTATATTTGACAGGACCCACTCTCTGTATTCAAAATTTGATTTTTCAAATGATGTTCAAATAGGAAGTCTCAGAAAGCTTCTCCCTGTTCCAGACGGAGGAATTCTTTTAAACAGCAGAAGAAAAGACATAAAAAGAAAACGGGATTCGTCATTCTATCTTCTAAAGCTGAATGCAAAACTGCGCAGACATATTTACGAGGAATTCAATTCAAATGAAAAGATTGAAATGAATTATGTCAGATTATCGGAGGAGAGCGAGAAGAAGATTAAAATTAATTCCAAAAATATTTCTTTGTATTCGGAGAAGATTCTTTCTGCGTATGATGTGAAGAGGAGCAGAGAACTCAGGAGAAAGAATTTCAAAATGCTCTTATCTTCTAAAACAATCAAAGAGAGAGCTGTAATCAAAGGACTTGATTCTCTCACAGTTCCTCAGTCATTTCCCATGTATGTCGAAAAGAGAGATGAGGTAAAGAAGATTCTCGCCAAAGATAGGATTTTTGCTCCTGTTCTTTGGAGAGGCGAAAACAGCATTTCAAAGAGAATTATCAATATACCTGTTGATGAGGAATATACTGAATCTGATATGATAAGGATAATACAGGGAATCGAAAAAATACTCAAAACGGAGAGATGATGAATGAGCTTATGAAATTCATGATAAATGAGGAATCAACAATATTTGACGCTTTAAGCAAAATAAACAAGACAGGAAGGCAGATTCTCTTTACTGTGAATAAGAAAAATCATGTGACAGGAAGCCTGACTGATGGAGATATAAGAAGAGCCATACTTAAAAGCATTCATCTTGAATCCAAGGTAAAGTTGATTTCAAATAAAAAATTCATTTATATAAGCACTGATTCATACACTCTTGCAAAAAAAGAGATGATTAAGAATCATGTGCGCATTGTGCCTCTTCTGACGAAGGAAATGAGGTTAAAGAAGATCTTCTGCTATGATGATTTTTCATCGGATATTTCCGACTGTGCTGTTCTCATATTCGCTGGCGGAATGGGCAAGAGGATGAGGCCTTTGACATTGAAGACTCCCAAACCGCTCCTGAGCATTGGAAGAAATTCGATAATTGAAAGCATTATAGACAAATTTTTGTCAGAGGGATTCAATAATATTTTTATTTCTTTGAATTACAAATCGGACCTTATCAAAAAACGGCTTATGAAAAAGTATAAAAACATTCTTGATGATTCCTCTTTCCTTATTGAGAAGAAGCCGCTTGGAACAGCCGGTTCGCTTCTCTGCCTCAAAGAGGGCGGATTCACTCACATTATCACGCATAATGCCGACATAATAACTGACATTGATTACGGAATGCTCTTGGGGGCTCACAGAAAGAGCAAAGATTCAGCCACTGTTGTATTGACGGAGCATCAGCTGAAGATTGAATACGGACTTGCAAATATAAAGCAGGGAAAAATCACATCTATAAGGGAAAAACCGACAATCAATTTTTTTGCAATGTCAGGAGTGAATATTTTCAGAACGGATGCATTGAAAAATCTCAAAAAAATCAGAATAGACATGAATGAGCTGATTGAATATCTTATTGAAAAAAAGAAAATTGTGGGATTTTCCATACACGGCGGATTATGGTATGATATAGGCTCGCTTGAAAATTATCTGAAGGCAAAGGAAATTTACGGAGGGTAATATGAAGAAAATATTTGTGACTGGCGCAGACGGATTCATAGGAAGCTTCTTGACTGAGATGCTTCTAAAGAAGGGGTTCTGTGTGAAGGGGCTCGCTTTATACAATGCTGATAACAGCATAGGCAAATTGAAATATATAAAGAGTTCAAAGAATCTTGAAATAGTCAAAGGAGACATAAGGGATTTGTCAATGATGCTTGAAGAGACAAGAGGCTGCGATGCAATTATAAACATGGCAGCTCTTATTGGCATACCGTATTCGTATGTCTCTGTGCGCTCGTATATTGATACAAACATAATCGGAGTCTATAATATTCTTGAGAGCGCAATGAAGAACAAAACAAAGCATACAATAATAATTTCATCAAGCGAAACTTACGGAACAGCAGAGTACATTCCAATTGATGAAATGCATCCTCTTAAAGCGCAGTCTCCTTATGCGGCGACAAAAATAGCCGGAGAGGAGCTCGCACTCTCTTATTTCCGCTCATTCGACCTCCCTGTCACTGTCGTCAAGCCGTTCAATGTGTACGGACCGCGCCAGTCATTAAGGTCGATAATACCGACCGTGATAACTCAGGTTATGAATTCAAATGATATTAAAGTCGGTAATATTCACACAAAGAGGGATTTCATGTATGTTGAGGATGTGTGCAGTGGAATCCTTAAAACCCTATTCAATGAAAAGAGCTGTGGTATGTCTTTAAATCTCGCATCCGGAATATCCTATGAAATAAAGGAGATAATAGACATCATTCAGAATATTGCAAATACAAAACTGAAAATAAAGATTGAGAGCAAAAGGCAGAGGGGGGCAAAGACAGAGGTTATGAATCTTCTCGGAGACTATTCCCTTGCAAGTGAAATTATCGGGTTCAAGCCGAAGACATCAATTCATGAAGGTTTGTTCAAAACATTCAAATGGTTTTCAGAGAATAATCCCAAAGAAAAAGACGAATATGTGATTTAGTTTGCTGGCGGAGCGAGGACACACCGTATGCCGTGTGCCGTATACCGTATACCGTATGCCGTGAAGACGCCATACGCCTTGCGCCTTGTGCCATGAGCGAGACAAAGACGCCATGAGCCGTGAGCCATGCGCTAAAGCAAATACATTCAATTAACAATAATACAACATTTGATTAAATTGCTTA
>DCUY01000032.1 GCA_002327905.1 Caldifarciminota bacterium UBA2202
GAAGCGCGGCAATCTCCTTACTTCTAATCATTCTTCCGTCTTTCACCTTTTACCCCCTTTTACCTTTTTACCTGTTACCTGTTACCCTTTTCCTTTTACCTTTTACCTTCTTTTACCTTTTACCTATCACCTTTTACCCTTTACCTTTTACCCCCTTTCACCTTTTTACCTGTTACTCTTGTATTAACGGTTGACAATTAAAAGAAAAAAATGGTTGACAATCGGGTTGACAATATGTATAATATGTATTATGAATACTGAAAAAAAGATACTTGAATTAATTGAACATAACGGGCAATTTACCTCTGCAGAATTGCAGGAAAAATTTGAAATTTCAAGAGCTATGGCTCACAAATACCTCAAGAAATTCATAGAAGAAGGCAAAATCGAGAAAATCAACTCTACGCGAAACAGCTACTATAAAAAAACCGATAGAATTACAAGCAGTGCGGCCTATGTTTTCAAATTCTCAGTTAAAAAAGATAATGACGAGAGCATTTCATTTCAAAAAATATCGGATTCATCCGGACTGAAAAGAATCGTAAACAAAAATTCTTATGAAACAGCGAATTACATAATAACTGAAATGATCAATAATGTGCTTGAACATTCAAAATCGGTTGAATATAAAGTGAAGCTTTCTGTAGATTCTTATAATGTGAATTTTGAAATAGCTGATTTTGGAATAGGAGTCTTCAACTCAATCAGGCAGAAATTCGATTTGCCGACAGAAGAGGATGCGGCAATACTGTTAATGAAGGGCAAGACGACAACATACCCTGAAAGGCACACAGGCGAAGGTATATTCTTTTCAATGAAACTGGCTGACGAATATTTTGTTTCATCAGGGAAAATCAGTTTAGGACATTATTCAAAAGAGAGTCCTCTTATGAAGCAGGTGAGGTTGATAAGAGGCACAAAAGTATTTTTTTCATTGTCAAGAAGCAGTAAAAGAAGAATACAGGAAGTGTTTGATAAATTTGCAGGCAAAGAGTTTGATTATAAATTCAATAAAACAAAAGTAACAATGAGTCTCGGCAAGAGTGTAAAATCCCTTATATCAAGGTCGGAAGCAAAGCGTCTTATGGCAGGAGCAGAAAAATTTAAAGTCATTGAACTCGATTTCAAAGGAATAAAAGAGATGGGGCAAGGATTCGCCCATGAGATTTTCGTTAATTTTAAAAAAACCCATAAAGACATTGATATAAAAATCATTAATGCCAATGACATTGTAAAAAAGATGTCAGCCCATGTTGCCGAAGAAAATCAGGTTGACAATTAAAAGAAAATAATGGTTGACAATCAGGTTGACAATCCCACCTCTTCTCTTACAAGCCTAAAAGCATACCAGTTTACCAGTTCACTCTTTTTGTCCGTCATTGCGAGGCGTCTTCGCCGAAGCAATCTCCTTGCTTCTCTCATTTCTTTCACCTTTTACCTTTTACCTTCTTTTACCTTTTACCTTTTACCCTTTTCCTTTCACCTTTTACCCATCATCCGTCTTTGCGAGCGAAGCGCGGCAATCTCCTTACTTCTCTCATTTCTTTCACCTTTTACCTTTTACCCTTTACCTTTTACCTTCTTTTACCTTTTACCTTTTACCCTTTACCTTTCACCTTTTACCCATCATCCGTCTTTGCGAGCGAAGCGCGGCAATCTCCTTACCTCTCTTCATTCTTCCGTCTTTCACCTTTTACCCTTTACCTTTTACCTATTACCTATCACCTTTTACCCTTTACCTTTTACCCCCTTTCACCTTTTACCTATTGCTAATATCAAATTTATAGTTAATATTATAGTGTAACCATTTTAAGGAGATGATCTTAGATTCAAAGTTTCAGAGTATGTTAAATCGGGAAATCATAAATCTCATCAGGGAGGTTGATTCTTTAGTATATATTTCCAAAATTAACAGCGACTATCCCGAACTTTTGATCGGAAACATTCAACTCATAACCGGGCATGAAGAGGATGAAGCATTTAGAAAAGAGATAAAGTGGAAAGAGATAATTCACAAGGATGATTATGATTTTGTAATGACAAACCAAAGGCGGCTTTTAAATGGTGAAGTAAAGGACATAAAGATTGATTACAGGATAGTTAAGAAAGATAAATCAATCCAGAAAGTTCATTCAGTCTCTTACCGTATAAAGGGAGATGATTCTTCAGATTATTTATTTGGAATGATATGGGATTTGAATGAGAGGAGTCATATTGAAAATTATCTTGAAAAAATACTTGAAAGCACTTCGGATTCTGTCTTTATCCTCAATATGGAAGATGAATCAAATGCGGTATTTGAACAGGTCAATAAGACATTTGAAGATACTCTTGGGCTCAGCAATGAGAATGTGCAGGGCAGAGGGCTTAAAGAGCTTTTTCCAAAAGATTTAGCGGAAAAGGCATTGCCGAATTATCTGAAATGCAAGAGAGAGAAAAAGACTATGCTTTATGAAGAGGATATCGAATTTAACAAAACGCGCAGGTATTTTGAAACAATGCTTGCTCCAATAATAGATTTAAACGGGAAAATAGACAGGATAATAGGTTTCTGCAAGGACATAAGTGAGAGAAAGATAATGCAAATACAAGATAAGATGCAGGTCTCCCGTCTCCAAGTTCTTCTAAATATTATCCAGCACAGCTCCGAATCCATACAGGATTTTCTTGATTATGCTCTTGATGAGGCAATAAAACTGACTGAGAGTAAAATCGGGTATATTTATTTTTATGACGAAGCCAAGAAAATATTCACTATGAATTCATGGTCAAAAGAAGTGATGAAAGAATGCATGATTGCAGATAAACAAAGAGTCTATCAGCTTGATAAAACAGGCATCTGGGGAGAGGCGGTAAGGCAGAGAAAGGCGATTTTAGTAAATGATTTTCCTGCTGAAAATCCTTTGATAAAAGGGTATCCGGAGGATCATTCAAATCTTGAAAAATTCATGACTATTCCTGTAATATTCGATGATAAAATTGTCGCTGTTGTGGGTGTTGCAAACAAAAAGGCGGATTACAATGAGATGGATGTTGTCCAATTAACTCTATTTATGGACTCAGTGTGGAAAATATCGGAGAGGAGAAGAGCGATAGAAGAGCTTGAGAAAACGAAGAATGATCTTTTGGAAATACAAAAAATGTCTTTGATTTCCAGATGGTCTTACGATTTGACAACAGGAGAGATAAATTTCACGGATGAGATACTCGATTTCTTCAAAATGGACAGAAATTATCCGAAATTTGAATTTGCTGACCTTTATAATTATGTGTTTGAAGATGACAGAGAAAAATTCAGAAGCGGATTTCAGTCCCTGATATCGGAATTAAAGCCGATAGATATTGAAGTGAAGTTTCTGATTAAGAATAAAGATTATAGAACTTTATATCTAAAAGGCAGATGCGATAGAAATGAAAACGGCTCATGTTCAAAAATAATAGGTTCGGTGCAAGATATAACTAAAATCAAAGAGGCAGAAGAAAAAAATATACTCCTTCAGGAACAATTGCATCAGTCGCAGAAGCTTGAAGCTTTGGGGCAGTTGGCGGGCGGAGTGGCGCATGATTTCAATAATATGCTTGCCGGAATAATTGGAAATGCCGAGATAATTCAGATGAAATACTCTGATAATACGGAACTGAATAATTTGGTCGATAAAATAATAGAGTCAAGCCAGCATGCGGCTAATCTAACAAAACAGCTATTGTCTTTTTCCCGAAAAGGAAAGTATCAATCAGTTCCTATTAACATTCACAAAATCATAGGTGATGTGACAAGTATTTTAAGAAATACTATAGACAAAAGAATAATAATTGAACAGCATTTTATTTCAGCCAATCCGACTATTTTGGGAGACCCGGCGCAGATTGAGAATGCTCTTTTGAATCTTTCCATCAATGCAAGGGATGCTATGCCTAATGGTGGCAAACTGATATTTGAAACGAGTGATATCAATAATAAAAATATGAAGATAGTAATTTCAGACACAGGGCAGGGTATGAGCGGAGAGGTTAAAAAGCATCTTTTTGAGCCGTTCTACACTACTAAGGAAAAGGGTAAGGGTACCGGATTGGGGCTTGCCGGCGTATATGGAGTTATAAAAAATCACAGTGGATTTATAAATGTCTTCAGCGAAGAGGGAGAGGGCACAAAGATATCCATCACATTGCCTCAGTATGAAGGGGAGATGGATGAAGATGTTTTTGTCGAATTAAAAAATGAGAGATTGAATTTCGGAAAAATAATGGTAATAGATGACGAACCCACAATCAGAACTTCAACAGTTGAAATATTGCGCAATTTTGGATACACTGTTCATGACTTCTCTGACGGTAAGAGCGCGATAGAGTTTTATAAGGGCAATCACAGAACTGTAAGCGCAGTGATACTTGATATGATTATGCCTGAATTGAATGGAAAAGAGACCTTTTACAAACTCAAGAAGATCAATAAAAATATCAAAGTTGTAATTTCAAGCGGATTCTCGCAGGACGGAGATGCCGCAGAGCTTCTGAATTATCAGAATGTAACATTTCTGCAGAAGCCATACAGAGCTTCAATGCTTTTGGACAGTCTGAAAAAAGTATTATCCTAAACCTCATCCCGTCTTCATACGTTTCCCACCTCTAAAGGGTATTGACAGTTAAACCTACATTCAATATAATTAATAAAAAACGTTGGAGGTTTGATGAGAAACATTTTCCTGACTCTTTCAATTTTAACAATCTTTCTATTTGCATTTTCATTTAATCCGATACAGAACATGGAAATTAATTCACTTCCTGCGAATTACTCTTGGTCGAATGACTGCGACATTGCTTATGGCGTTTACGGCTCATCTGTTGCTTCCGCAGGAGATGTCAACAATGACGGTTATGATGATGTAATAATAGGCGCTTACCTTGCGGAAAGCGGTTATAATGATGAAGGGCTGGCATTCGTGTATCTTGGCTCTGATACTGGCATTTCGCCTTATCCGTGCTGGACAAACGGTCCAAATCAAGCGACCGCACATTACGGAATATCTGTCGCATCCGCCGGTGATGTCAATGGGGACGGCTATGGAGACATCATTGTTGGAGCGGAATACTATGACAGAGACAACTCAAATGAAGGACAGGCTTTTGTATATCTTGGAAACGGAACTTCGCCCGAAGTTTTTCCATACTGGACAGGTGAATCAAATCAGGCTAACTCACAATACGGATTTTCAGTCGCTTCGGCGGGCGATGTAAACGGAGACACTTTGGATGACATAATCGTAGGTGCTTTCATGTTCGATAATGGCCAGACGGATGAAGGCAAGGCATACCTTTACTTCGGCTCCGACTCGGCTATATCTTCCTTTCCCGACTGGGAAGAGGAGAGCGACATTAGCTATGCCAATTTCGGATGCTCAGTCGCTTCTGCGGGTGATGTGAACGGAGACGGATATGACGATGTAATAATCGGAGCTTACTCCTACAGTTCAACAAAAGCGAATGAGGGAGCGGTCTTTGTTTATTACGGCTCTTCGTCCGGATTGCCTTCCGACTACAGCTGGCAGGCAATCTCAAATCAGGCAAACTCCCACTTCGGCTATTCAGTGGCGACCGCCGGTGATGTCAATGGAGACGGCTATGATGATGTTGTTATCGGAGCATATACTCATGACAATGGTCAGACGGACGAGGGGGTAATCTTTGTATATTTAGGTGACTCACTCGGGCTTTCAGCAACTCCTCAAATGATTGAAATAAATTCTGCGAACTCTCAATTCGGCTATTCGGTCGCCTCAGCCGGTGACGTCAACAATGACGGATATGATGACATAATAGTCGGAGCAAACCAGTATTCCAACTCACTTTCATACGAGGGCGGGGCATTCCTTTTCTGCGGCTCTGCAGGAGGGATGCAGGCAACGCCATCGTGGACCTATGAGTCAAACCAGTTTCAGGCATTATTAGGTTATTCTGTTGCATCTGCGGGAGATGTCAACAATGACGGTTATGATGATGTTTTGGCGGGTTCGATTTATTTTGATAACGGAGAGACAGACGAAGGATGCGCTTTTGGGTTCTATGGGGAAGCAGACCCTGCCGGCTTGAATAAGAGAATATCAAAAGAGATTCACGAAAGCTCAATAAGTTTGATTTTGAATAAAATAATACTGACATGCAGTGAAGCCGGCGCCGAGGTTAACGTCTTTGATTCTGCCGGAAGATGTGTGTTTAGGCAGTCAAACCTTAATTCCGGAATCAATGAAATAAAAACAGATATGATGAATAGAGGAATATTCTTCATTAAACTGACAGATTCAAAATCAATTCTCATAAAAAAAGCAGTCCTCATAAAATAACATTTAAAAAAAACGGTTAAGCGGGGAAAATCTTCCCCCGCTTTTTATATTCCATTCTTTATCTTCATCTATTACCTTTCTTTCACCAGCCTACCAGCCCACCAGCTCACCAGCATACTCTTGTATTTAGCTCATAGCTCATGGCGTCTTTGTCTCATGGCGCATGGCGCACGGTGCGTCTTCGCATTGTGGCG
>DCUY01000033.1:0-235 GCA_002327905.1 Caldifarciminota bacterium UBA2202
AGCAATCTCCTTACTTCTATTCACTATTTTGTTTTTGACTTTACTTGCTCATAGCCCACGGCTCAAGGCTCACGGTGGCGTCTTCGCCGAAGCAATCTCCTTGCTTCTAATCATTCTTCCGTCTTTTACCTTTTACCCTTTTCCTTTCACCTTTTACCCATCATCCGTCATCGCGAGCGAAGCGCGGCAATCTCCTTACTTCTCTCATTTCTTTTACCCTTTACCTTTTACCCCC
>DCUY01000033.1:274-17051 GCA_002327905.1 Caldifarciminota bacterium UBA2202
TCACCTGTTCCCCTCTTTCTTGATACCTTGACAGGAAGAATAAATTTATATATAGTCAAAAGATTATGAAGAGCTCTAATATCGCATGTATATTAAGGAATTGAATATATGAACAACAGATTCCATATTGCCACTTACGGATGTCAGATGAATGATTATGATTCTCTGATAATCGAGTCCATTTTGCTGTCCGAGGGGTATGAAAGGGCGTCCTGTATTGATGACGCATCTGTGATAATAGTCAACGGATGCTCCGTAAGAGAGCATGCTGAAGAGAGGGCGATGGGATTTATCAATTCCGTAAGTGTTGAGTCGAAGAAAAAAAAGAAAATAATTTTGGCAGGATGTCTTGCCCGTTCTCTTAAAGATATTCCTGAATTTATTGATGCGGCTGTCTCTCCGACTGAGTACAAAGACCTTCCTGAAATTCTTAAAAACAATTTCAATGTTCTCTCTCTAAAATCAAAAGGCGATTACACTGATATAAGCATAAATTCAGGAATCACCCTTTTGACTCCTATAAGCAAAGGGTGCGACAATTTCTGCTCCTATTGCATTGTTCCATACCTTAGGGGCAGGGAAGAATCATTTTCATCCGATTCAATCTTAAAACAGATTAAGAGAAGTAAAAATTTACTGACAAGAGAGATTCTTTTAATGGGGCAGAATGTAAATTCATACTTATCCAAAGGGAGAGTCTTTACTGATATTTTAAGTGATGTGCTTAATGAATTTGGGGATATGCGGGTAAGATTCATAACATCTCATCCGAAGGATTTTTCAATAAAGATAATTGAAATGATGGCTGAGAATAAAAATTTATGCAGGCATCTGCATCTCCCTGTTCAGTCAGGTTCAGACAGAATTTTATCACTGATGCACAGAAAATACACTGCGGATGATTTCAGAGAGATTGTGCGCCTCGCGCGGAAGATTCTTCCTGACATTACAATAACGACTGATATAATGACCGGAATGCCTGAAGAGAGCGAGAAGGATTTTGAAGAGACTTTGAATATTGTAAATGAAATTCAATTTGACGATGCATTTATGTATAAATATTCAGGCAGGAGATTCACTCTATCAAGATACTTTGAATCAGTCTCCTCAGAGGAGGGATTGTCGCGCCTTGGAAGGCTTATAAAGGTTCAGCAGGAGATAAAGAAGAAGAAGGTTCTTATGTTGAAAGGAAAGACTCTCGAAGTTCTCTCAGAGAGAGAGAGCAAAAAGAGCAAATCCGAATTTTACGGAAGGGATTCGGGAAACAGGAGTGTCATAATCAGGGGAATGAATATACAGGCAGGAAAATTATATAATGTGAAAATAAATGAAATCGCAGGTCTCACCCCCTTGGGAGATATAGCGGAGGAAAAATGAAGACAAAACTATTTTTTGTGATTTTGGTCTTTTCTGTAATCGCTTTGAATGCAAATCTTACAGACCTTTACCGTAGCGGAAACATAAAAGCATTGACGGCGAAATTGGATTCATTGGAAAAAGCAAATAAAGAGATATCCTGTACTCTTCTCTTTTACTGTGCAGAGCTTATGGATAATGTTCAGAGAAGCGTTGCATGTTATACGCAGATTGTCAATTTCTACACAGACTCGCCGTTTTTCAATGCTTCTCAATTGAGACTCGCAAAGTATTACACTCTACAGCAGGATTCTGCAAAGGCGGCTCTTTATTTAAGGAGAATAATATCATCAAAGGATACTCTTCTCTCTCCTCTCGCTTATGTTTCGACAATCGCTCTTTTTGAAAGATACGGAGACCTTTCCAATACATCCAAATTCATAAGGGATTTTCAATCCGATTTTCCATCGTCCCAATTTGCACTTTATTACACTTCCGAAAAGAAATCGCATTCGGTTGTAAAAGATTTATACTATGCAATACAGATAGGATCATTCAAGAGTATGGAAAATGCAGATAAACTCTTTGATGAGTATAAGAAGAAGAGATACGATATATACAAAGTGACTGAGAAAGACCTTATCAAAGTGAGGATAGGCAAGTTTAAAAATGAAGAGGATGCAAAGTCATTCCTCAAAGTATTCCAAAAAGCCGAAACAATTCCAGCGTGGGTAGTTAAATCGGAGTGAAATTGACAGAGACAACTCCGCTTCTTGAGCAGTATCTTGAGATAAAGAAAAATTACAGTGATTCTATACTGTTGTTCAGAATGGGTGATTTCTATGAAACATTTTTTGAAGATGCAAAGCTCATCTCAGAGATACTGAATATCACACTGACTTCAAGAGAGTATGCGTCAAAGGATGTGCCTCTCGCAGGATTTCCGATTAAATCCGCAGACCAGTATATAATTCGTCTGGTGAAGACAAACAGAAAAGTGGCTGTGTGCGAACAGCTTGAAGAGCCTAATTCAAGCATAAAGCTTGTGAGGCGCGGAGTAGTTGAGGTTATAACTCCGGGGACTATAATGAGAGAGGCTCTACTTTCGGAGAGGGAGAATAATTACATAGCGGCTCTAAAAGCCGGAGAGGAGCGCGCCGCTCTTGCCGTCTCGGATATTTCCACAGGAGAAATGTATTCTGTGGAGTTTGATGATATTTATTCTGCGAGGGATTATCTGATAAAACTCTCGCCGAGCGAAATTCTTACAGAAGGAAAGAATAGAGACCTGCAAAGTCAGAATGCGAGAGATATAGACAAGTCGTATTTCGAAGCAGGAGAGGCAAACAGAGCTTTGACAGAGCACTTCAAAGTAAAGACGGTCGACGATATAGGAATGACCAAAGACATGCGGTTGTCAATAGAGGCGGCCGGAGCTCTCATAGGATATCTGAGAGAGAATCAGAATAAAAATCTTCAGCAGATAAAATCAATCAAAGTCAAATCTATGAAGGAGAGGATGTTTGTAGATTATCAGACAATGAGGAATCTCGAAATTTTTGAAAGAATGAACGGAGAGAAGGGAAATTCTTTCATAAGCATCATAGACAGGACAAAGACCCCGATGGGTGCAAGGTATTTGAGAAATCTGATGAGGGGACCATTCAATGACATTATTGAGATAAATGAAAATCTCTCACTGGTTCAGAAATTTTATGAAAATATCCAGACATCGAAAAGTCTCATACGCACATTGGGCGAGATAGGCGACATTGAGCGGATAAATACGAGAATAGCCGCAAGAAGAGCCGTTCCCCGCGATCTGATTCTTCTTTCAGAGGCGGTGAAGAGGCTTTCGATTCTCAGAACGCATCTGTCGTTTATGGGCATTGAGCATCTTATTATGGAGCCGAAAAATCTTGAGCCGGCTTCAGTTCTTATCGACAGCGCCCTTGACAAAGATAAAGTGCTTGACAATCAGAAAGAGAGGTTCTTCAGAAAAGGATTTGATAAAGCGTATGATGAGCTTCTTGAACTCTCCACAAATACATCCGAGATGATTTACAGAATGGAGGAGGCGGAGAAGAAGAATACCGGAATCTCAAACTTGAGAATAGGATACAATTCCGTAATGGGATATTACATTGAGATTACTAATTCAAACAAGGATAAAGTGCCGAAGGAGTATATTAGAAAACAGACTCTTAAGAATGCGGAGAGGTATATAAATGATGAGCTGAAAAATTATGAGCATAAAATTTTATCAGCTGAAGAGAGGCTCAATTCAATGGAAAAGGAGATGTTCTCTTCAATTATCGAGAGGCTCTTCGGATACTATTCTTCAGTGAGCGAACTCTGCGGACAGATTGCATATATAGATTATCTCTGCCTAAATGCCGTAAATGCATTTGAAAATGACTGGGTGAAGCCTGTCATAGGCGAGTTTGATGAAATATATATTGAAGACGGAAGGCATCCTGTTGTAGAATTTGTTGACAGAGTGAATTCCTTTACCCCCAATTCATTGTCTATGGACAGGCAGACAAGAGTGATACTCCTCACAGGTCCGAATATGTCGGGAAAATCAACTTATCTCAGACAGAATGCACTGATTATATACATGGCGCATCTTGGTATGTTCGTTCCGGCAAAATCAGCGAGGATTCCTCTCACTGACAGAATCTTCACAAGAATAGGAGCAAGCGATGACATATCAAAGGGAGTTTCGACATTCATGGCTGAAATGCTCGAGTCGGCGAACATAATCAACAACATGACCAAGAAGAGTTTTCTTGTCCTTGATGAGATAGGAAGAGGAACTTCAACATTCGACGGATTGGCTATTGCATGGGCGATACTTGAATACATACATAATTCCGAGATTAGCC
Organism: Caldifarciminota bacterium UBA2202; assembly: GCA_002327905.1. Taxonomy (GTDB): domain Bacteria; phylum Hydrothermota; class 32-111; order 32-111; family 32-111; genus UBA2202. The sequence goes on from DCUY01000033.1 coordinate 4,519, forward strand.
CCAAGACTCTTTTTGCAACGCATTATCATGAATTGACGGAACTGACAGTGAAACTTGCGAAGATGAAAAATTATACAACTAAAGTCAGAAAGACTGCGGATAAAATAATATTCTTAAGAAGAGTGGTAGAAGGGGCAACAGACGAGAGCTATGGAATTGAAGTGGCAAAAATGGCAGGGCTTCCGAAAGAGGTGACTGACAATGCACTGACAATATTAAAACTTCTTAAAGAGAGCGAAATGAATATCAAAGACAAGATAAGAGATGCTTCACAGATGCAATTGTTTGTTAAAGAGGAGAATTCTGACAGGTCTAAAGAGAAGATAAGAGAAGTCATAGACCTGATAGCCGGACTTGATTTGAAAGACACGACTCCTCTTGAAGCTCTGTTGATTTTGGAAAAACTTAAAAATTCATTGTCCGAAGAGACAAAGGAGAAAAATTGAAGAGACTTTTTGTAATTTTAATTGTTCTGTCGGTATTTGCAGATGTTTATGCCAAGAGAGATTACTCTGAAGAGAAGGGGCTTATAGCGGTATCTGACAGCACAAAGGTTGAAATATCAGTGATGAAGGGCGACATACTCGTAACACCCACTTCAAGAGATTCGATTTTTTTTTACTGCATAAAATCAGCCGGAGACGGCCTCTCTGCAGATGATGTCTCTGTGGAGGTTGATACGACTCACTCAAACATTGTCAGGATATCATGCTCATGGAAGAATCCTGATGACGACTATAGAGGGGACATTGAAGTTCTTCTGCCTTTAAGGATTTTTCTGTCAAGAGTCTTCACAACATCAGGCAAAATAAATATTGACGGAGTAAAAGGAGAATGTTCTGTCGAGTGTTTTGAAGGAGATATAAATATAAAGCGATTTGACGGTTCTCTTGATATTTTCAATATGCATGGAAATATAAATGTAGCGGATTCGCGTATGATAAGAAAGATTGAGAATCTCGAAGGAAATATAACTGCGGATTTAAGGGGAGAATCTTCGGATTCTGTCTTTATTAAGACAGCAGGAGGAAAAATATCATTAAGAATATCAGGCGCATCAAACGCGAGCATTTTTATGGAGACAAAAAACGGAAAAGTTACAGTATCAGATTATTTTTCGGATAGGACAGTCTCTGAAAATGAATGTGTGAAGAGAGTGACTCTGAATGCCGGCAAGAGCAGAATTGAAGTGAGAAATATTGAAGGGGATATAGAACTGAAACCTCTCAACTGATTATTTCTGAATCACCGGAATTTCCTTATGTTTCACAATGTTGGTGAAATATGCGATATAAGGTATTTTATTCCTTGTAAAATGAAGACTTGAAGGATTTGTATTTATCTTTTTATAAACAAGAGTATCTTTAAGTGAATCAGTATTGATTATAAACAAAGTCTCTTTATCTCTTTTCAGAGTGTCTATTTTCAAATCATTCATGAAAATATTGAGAGAAGCAGTAAAATGCGGTTTATTAGCAATGGATTTCAAATCAGAATAAAGAGTATCGTTCGAAGAGATTGTAAATCTATCTGAATCAGGATAAATTTTCATTTCAAAAAACTCGAGTTCGCAGGACTGCGAATCTTTGCATGATTTTATATATCCGCTTATCTGCAGAGAATCATACTCTGTATAGAGATAATCTCCGCTGACAGCCGAGGATAACAGCAGAACTATGCTAATCAGAATCGTCTTTAAGTCTGTCATAAACTTCCCTCGGTTTTGACCCGTTTGCAGGACCGACTATTCCAGCCTTTTCCAATTGGTCAAGAAGGCGCGCCGCGCGAGGATATCCGAGAGCAAAATGTTTTTGAAGCATTGAGGTGGACGCCTGTTTTTTTAGATAAATGAAATCCCTTGCCGCGTCAAAGAGAGGGTCATACTCGTCACTGTCAATCACTGCTCCGTTGCCGTCTCTTGTGAAATTCTTTGTCAAACCGGATTCCTCTATCGGTATATGGTAAACAACATTTGTCAGAAGGTCTGTAAGCTTTTCATCTTCGATATCCAGCTCCTCTGCATACTGCTTCACAAATTCTTCAATTCTAAGTTCGTATCCGGGTGTATTTACCGGATTCGCTATGCACTGCACAAGTTCGTTTTCTATTAGCAGTTTTGCAAGCTTTGTTGAATCCTTTATGGAATTCTCAAACAGCTTCTTCATGTATGTTTCAGCCCACAGATTCGCTACTGCAGTCGCCTCTTCAGTCTTTAGATATGCTCCGTGCGCCCTCATAATGATTCCCTTTTGAGGAGGTATATAGAGCATATCCCCCTTTCCGAGAAGTTTGTCCGCTCCGCTTGCGTCAAGAATTGTCTTCGAGTCTGCCTTTGAAGGAACTTTGAAGGATATTCTTATTGGGAAATTCGCCTTTATGGATCCTGTGATAATATTCACCGATGGCCTCTGCGTTGCAAGTATAAGGTGTATTCCGACAGCTCTTGACATCTGCGCGAGTCTTATAATGTGTGACTCAATCTCTTTCTGGCTTGTCATCATTAAATCAGCCATTTCATCAATAATCACTATTATATACGGCTTCTTTTTGTCGCTCTTTTTATTGTATTCAACAATGTCCCTCACTCCGAGTTTTGCAAATGCCTTGTACCGCAGATCCATCCACAGTGTAAGCTCCTTAAGCATTGATACGGCCTCTTTCGAATCAGTTATCACAGGCCGTTCAAGATGGGGCACTCCGTTATAAATAGAGAGTTCTATTCTCTTAGGATCAACCATGAGGAATCTGACCTCTTCTGGCTGGGCTTTGAAGAGAATAGATGTTATTATTCCGTTTATACAAACAGACTTGCCTGAACCTGTGGTTCCCGCTATAAGAAGATGCGGCATTGTAGAAACCTGAGCAAAAATCGGGTTATTCTCCGTATCTCTGCCTAAAACAATGCTTGTCGGATCCTCATATTCAATGAATTCCTTTTCAGTCATAAGATTTTTCAGATATACTATCACTCTGTTTTTATTGGGAATCTCTATTCCCACTGCGGATTTTCCGGGAATATGTCCGAGAATTCTTATTGATTTCGCCTTCATTGCAAGCGCAAGGTCATCAGAGAGGGATGTTATCTTGTTGACTTTAATTCCGGGAGCAGGCTCGAATTCATAAGTGGTGATTACCGGCCCCACATTGACATTGATGACTCTTCCCTCAACCTGAAAACTCCTCATCTTCTCTTCAAGAATCTTTATATTGTCATTTATCTCATCATCATCCTTTGTGAGAGTGACATTTGGAGCGTCATCAAAAGAGTCGAGAAAGAGTCTTTTGAATTCATCGTTTATTAAATGCTTGTAATCAATATTGGGCTGTAAGCCTGTTTTGACAACTACCTTCTTCGGCTTTAATTTTCTCTTTCGAGGTTCTTTTTCAGATATGTCATCATCGGTATTCTCATCGGAAAAATCTTCCTCAAAAACAGGCTCCGTCTCTTCGTCATCCTCGTCCTTTTTTTCAATTCTCCTGAAAGCATTTGAAAGCATATCCATAATAGGGGAGAATTCAGAGAAGAGCAGAAGAGAAATAAAAAGAAGGAATGATATTATAACAGATAGTCCCACGGTTCCCAAATACTCTGAAAAGAATCTTGATGAACTTTCTCCATAAAGCCCCGACATATTAACATCACTGAAAAGAGTGCCGAGAAGCATAGGGCTTAGAAGTATGAATATGACTGATATGATTAGAGGAAAATATTTGTTCTTCATCTTCATGATGAATCCGAGGCCTGTATATAAAAGGAAGAACGGAAGAAAAAAGGCAAAATAACCGAGATTGGTAAATGAGGAGAATGCAATATTGAATCCTAAAAGTCCTCCCCAATTATTCTCTCTGTTTACGTTTTCAATGCTTCCTGTTGAAAAATTTGCAAAGCATACGAACATATAAACCGAGAGCATGAGAAGCGCAAGGAAGGCGGTGTATCTGTAAAGATTCTTTTCCTCCGACAAGCCGCGCTTCTTTATCTCTATGAAGAGAAGAGCTATGGAGACAATAATTGATGTTGCAAAGAGAATCTTCGAAATTATCATATCAAAAGATTATCCTAAAAAAAGCGCTTAATGTCAAGAGAGAACCTTCTTATATTCATCATAAGCGAAACTCATAAGCTCCCTCATTTTTTCTTTAGAGAAGTCAAAAGAGACTCCCATGGTTGAATAGACCTCTCCTATTGATTTTGACGAACCGAGAGAGAGCCCTTTAAGGTATTTTTCAATAGTCCCTTTAGGGTCATTCATATAGTTCTTCCACAATTGAATTGCTCCAAGCTGTGCCATTCCGTATTCAATATAATAGAAAGGAACTTCAAAAATGTGAAGCTGTTTCTGCCAGAGTGAGCGCAGATAATCCTTATATTGCGACCAGTCGAAGAATTTCTCCTGATAATCCGTCGCGAGCTTTTCAAAGTAATCATTCCTCTCCTCAGGAGAAACTGTCGGATTCTCATAAATAAAATGCTGAAATTTATCAACTATGGCGCACCAAGGGAAGAATGTTATCATTCCTTCAAGCTGTTTTCTCTGCGCCTGTTTCAACTGCTTTTCATTCGGATAGAAGATTGACCACTTGTCATAAGTTATCATCTCCATACCCATTGATGCAAGCTCTGCGACTTCCGAGGGGGTGCTCTTGTAAAAATATGTGAACATGTCAGATACTGCTATTGTGTGGACAGCATGTCCGGATTCATGCATAAGGGTGCGCATGTCATTATTCGACCCTGAAGAGTTCATGAATATGAACGGCAGTTTTGCTTTATAGAGAGGATAATTGTATCCTCCGGGAGCCTTTCCCTTTCTGCTTTCAAGGTCAAGATGCTTTGCAGAATTCACTTTTACAAAAGCATCATAGAAGCGCGGGTCTATTGATTTAAAAACCTGTTTTGATTTCTCTATGAATTCTTCAGTGGTTTCAAAAGGCTTCAGCTGTTCATCATCAGGAAGAGTCGCATAATTGTCGTATGGAGCCATTTTATCGACGGAGAGCTTGATCCTCTTCTCTTCGATTATTTCACCCATAATCGGAGTGCACACTTCAAGCACCGAAGAATGAAAATCATTGCAGTCCTTCACTGTATAATCAAACCTTTCAAGCTCTTTGAATCTGAAATCAGTGTAATTCGTATATCCGGCGTTTGATGCGGTCTTTGCGCGGAGTGATGTCATTGATGTGAATATAACATCGATATCCTTCTTCATGGAGAGTCTCTTCTCCACAATTTTATCGAATGCTTCTTTTCTGGTCTCTCTATCTTTGCTTTCCAAAAACTTCATCATCTGCGATTGCGTGTATTCCTCTTTGCGGAACTCTATCATTGCTCCGCCTATCTTCTCCTGATACTTAACAGCGAGATTCGATATTTCAGTCCCCAAAGGAATATTTTCTTCGCGGAAAAGCTCAATCGATTCAGAGAGCCGTTTAAGCAGTAGGTCCCATTTTGAATTTTTCAATGAACCTGCATATTTTGAATGCACAATCTTTTTATTTATCTCAAATGAAATCTTCTGCACTTCAGGGCTTATTACATCATTGAAAAGAGAGAATCTCTCTCTGTACTCGGCATTCTGAGTGTCGCGTGTCATATTGACATAGGCCCATCCGTAATCCTCCTGAAAAGCTTCAACCAAAGCTCCGTAATCGCTTATGAGTGTTACAAGCTCTTCAGAAGAGGAGACTGTCCGATTAAGAATCTCTTCAAGATATTTTGAAATATCGGAATAAGAGTTTATTTTAAATGCCGAGTTCAAATATTGTTTTTCCATTTTTCCGTCCTTTAAAAAAGGTTATTGTAAAATATTCAATTATTTGCTACTCTTAATAGATGCAAATATCAAGATTAAGTATAAAAAATTTCAGAAATTTTGCAATAGGCGACTTTGAATTTAAAGACCGCACAATTGTGACAGGAGCCAACGGCTCCGGAAAGACCTCTCTTGTTGAGGCGATTTACTATTTGTCATCATTCAAATCCTTCCGCGCCTCATCCGATGCAAAGGTTTTAAAAATCGGAGAGACTGAGTTTGTTGTAAATATTGACGGGGAGAGAGAGGGCGAAAAGTTTAACATGGGACTGCAGTATCAGAATCTCCGCAAGGCAATCTCCTGCAATAGGGAGAGAGTGGAGAAGCTGACTGACGCTTTCGGAATATTTCTCTCTGCTGTTCTATCCATTTATGACAAGCAATTATCTCACCCTTATTCAATTTACAGAAGAAAATATGCGGACAGACTCATTTCGACAATTGATGATGATTATTTTGCCGCTTTGCTTTCATACCATTCAGTTTTGAAGCAGAAGAACAATCTGCTTAAAAACAATTCCGACTTGAATCTCATTGACACATACTCTTCTCAAATGTCAAAGAGGTCGGAGTATATTTATGAGAAGAGAATTGAATTCGCCTCTTATTTTGAGGATGTCTTGAATGGCGTCTATGCTCAGGTCTTCGGAAAGGAGGAACTTATTAAAGTGAGGTATTTCTCATCCAAAGACGGAGGAGATTATACTGATGCCACTCTTTTGGAATCTGCGAGAAAAAAACGCGATCAGGAGATAAAGAAGAGACACTCGGTATGCGGAGTGCATCTTGACGATTACATAATCACTGTGGACGGAAAGCCCATAAGCGAATTTGGAAGCGAGGGGGAGAAGATTCTACTCGGAATAACTCTTAAAGTTGCTGAAATACAGCTGATTTACGAAAATAAGGGCGAATATCCGATTATTATGATTGATGACGCTTTCTCCGAGCTTGATTCAAAGAAGAGAAAATCACTCCTTAAAATATTCGAGACATATCCGCAGGTCATCATCACATATCCGAAGAACAGGGAAGAGGAATCCGGATATCACAGAATCGATCTTGACGAGGTGCGGAAGTGAGTCTCTTCTCTCTCGTGCTTTTATCATTGGGACTCTCAATGGATGCGTTTGCAGTCTCTCTGTCATGCGGCATTTATGCGGGGAAAGAGAGATTCAATGCGGCTTTGAAATCCGGACTTTACTTCGGAGTCTTTCAGGGAATCATGCCTGTAATCGGATTCTTCATAGGCAGGGCATTTGATTCCATTATAAAATCATTTGACCACTGGATTGCTTTTTTAATATTATTCTTGATAGGCGCAAAGATGATATTTGAATCTTTTAAGAAGGATGACTGCAAAAAGAGAATAGATACAGGTTCATTCAGGGTTATGATAATTCTTGCGATAGCGACAAGCATAGACGCTCTTGCATGCGGAGTGTCAATAGCATTACTAAACAGCGGGATTTTTATTCCTGCTCTTGTGATAGGATCAATTACATTTTTAATTTCTTTTCTCGGAGTTTATTTAGGAGACCGCATAGGCAATCTCTTCAGAAAGGGAGCTGAGATTCTGGGCGGTTCAGTCCTTATGTTCATAGGATTGAAAATTCTCATTGAGCATATTTTTTGAATAATTTCAGCGGGAGCGGCGCCGTTTGCTTAAAAGCATCAGGTCCTTCAAATCCTCACAATGTTTTGCTCTGCACCATTTGTCAACGAAATGCTCGTCAGTCACAATCTGAGCAAGAGAGGCGAGAGCCCTCAGGTGGAAGTTCCTCTCGTCAAGTGTTCCGATGAGCACAAAAATAGTCTTAATGCTTTGATGCTCATCATCAAAATATACTCCCTTTAAGCTTCTCAGTATATACAGATGAAAAATCTTTTCTCCGTCAATTACAATGTGCGGAATCGCCACATCTTCAGATATGGTTGTTCCGTATTTTAATTCTCTGTCCATCAGCTTCTTAAAAATATCCTCTTTGTCTATTTTCAGGCTCTCTTCCACTCTTGCTGATATCAGTCTGAATACCTTTTCATAGTCAGTATTCTCTTTTAAGTCAATGACATCGGATTCGGAAATCAATCTGTCAAAATTATCTTCCACGATATTATCCCTCTCTCTTATGACCTCTCTCAATTCATTTTCAAGCATTCTGCTTGTAAATTCCGTGGAAGTGATTCTCTCTATAATATGCATAAGCGCATATTCTCTCGCAGATTTTCTCATTCCGTAGAACAAAAATATGAGAAGTGCGATGCTTGTCAGAGCGACGCTTAAAAGTATTGCAGTGTTTCCCATGTTTACTATTACAAAAATGAATCCTATTGTTCCCAAAATCTGAGGAATGGGATAGAATGGAGTTTTGAATGTGGGCCTGTAATTCATTATCCCGCTCTCTCTTAAAACAATGACTGAGAGATTGGAGAGTATATAATTCACGATAAGCACTGTCGATGCCGCTTTGATGAGCAAATCGATTTCCAAAAATATTGCGGATGTGACAAATGCTCCTGTGAGGAGTATTGAAAAATGAGGAGAGGAGAATTTTTTATTCTCTCTCATTAAAAATGACGGAAGAAGATTGTCTTTGCTCAATGCGAAAGGATACCTTGAAGCCGCCATAATTCCGGCATTGGCAGTGGCAAAGAATGAAATAATTGCGACAAAAGCAAAAAGATATGAGCCGAAGCGGCCGGTAGTGACATTCGCCGCATCTGAAATCGGAGTTAAAGAGCCTGAAAGAATCTCTTTTGGAAGAACTCCGATTGTAAGGAATATTGTAGTGATGAAAATAAACATAACTGTTGCAAGTGAAGCGAGAAGTCCTATTGGAATATTCTTTGACGGATTTTCCACCTCCTCAGCTATTGTGGCTATTTTCAAGAGGCCTCCGTAAGAGACAAAGACATATCCAGTTGCTGAAATCATTGCCATCATTCCGTGCGAGGCGAACGGCTTGAAATTTGTCGGGTTGACATTTTTGAAGGTTATAAATGCAAAGATGAAAATGAAGAATAAAACAAATGCGACAAGGCCCACTTGAGTGCGCCCAGCCTCTTTGACTCCGATGATATTTACAAGAGTAAAAATCAAAGAGAATATAACTGCAATGAATCTAATGTCAAAATTGAAGAAGAACATGCCGAATTCAGCGATTCCTATGAGAGCAAATGAGCTTTTAAGGCATAATGCAAACCAGCTTGACAAACCTGAGACAGTGCCGACCATGGGACCAAGAGACCTTGTGATGTAATAATAGTCTCCTCCGGATTTAGGCATTGCTGAGGATAATTCGGATATGCTTAGAAGACCTGTGAATGCGAGTATGCCTGCAAAAAAATAAGAAAAAAGAATGCTTGGTCCAGCAATTTTGAATGCGAGGCCCGGGATAATGAAGATTCCGGAGCTTATCATTGCTCCTGCGGCTATTGAAAAAATATCAAATAAATTAAGTTTTCTGTGTTTTTTTCCCATATATCTTTTATACTTAAAAACAAAATATTGTCAATAGAGAATATTTTTTTCTGGACAAATTCCTTAAATTGATTATAATAAATAAAAAGGGCACTTGTGAGGGGCACTTTAACTGGAGGTTTTTGTGAAAAAAACATTAGTCTCGCTCTTTTTTCTACTCACCATCTCGTCACTGATAAATGCTCAAAGTATCCTATGGACGGACCTTCTTGATTTTTCATCAGACAGCGATGAAATGGGAAATGACATCTCCCTTGATTCTTCGAACAATGCTTATGTGGTCGGATACGGAGTGGGAGCATCCTCTTATGATGCGCTTGCAGTCAAATACGATGTCACAACCGGAGATACATTGTGGGCATCGCTTCATGATGTTTCAGCCGGTTCATTCGAAATAATCTACGGCTCAACCCTTTATAATCAGGGGAATTTATTCTCAACAGGATATATTCAGAAAACAACAAATGACATTCTGCTTATAAAATATGATAATGCGACAGGAGTGGTTCTGTGGGACAAATCGTATGATTTCGGCGGCAATGATATGGGTATGGAGTGCGACATTGATGATTCAAACAATATCTTTATAGCAGTGCAATGCGATTCGCAGATAGGATATATGGAATGCCGCGCGGCGAACGGAGACACATTGAAGACTCACCTTATTGATTTCCCATTAAGCCGCAATGCAAATGTTTATGGAATAATATGCGGTGATTACGGTGAGATATATCTATCAGGGTATGTTGAAGAGTCTGCGGACTCTTACGGGATTTTTGTCATGAAATACAATGTCTTCAATGATTCAATTCTTTATATTTACGAGTCTCAAAATTATATTGACAATTTGTCTGATGCAATATGCGGAATATCCATTGATTCTGAGAAGAATATTTACTGTTCAGGAAACGCCGGAGAATTATTTAATCAGGAATACGGGGTCACATTCAAGATCGATTCTATGGGTGACTCCATTTGGGAGCGAACATACAAAAACTCGAATGACAGATTATATAAGAATGCTATTTCAAGTGACGGATTCCTTTATGCATGCGGTGCTGGCTACAACAGCTTTTCGGATGATTATCTTCTTATAAAGTATAATACATCTACAGGAGAATCCTTGCAAGTATTGACTTTAGATTCAGGTCTCGGCTATGGTATTGATGAGTATTCATACGGAATAGGAGTCTGTGAGGACAATAATGTAATAATGACAGGAGTTGCAGATTGGGATGAAGTTTTCACAATAAAAGTCGAAACAAATATGGACGGAGTGGAAGAACAGGTTTCAAAAAATGTCATAACAGAGAATCTTCATTGGTTTAATTGTTTAAGCTATGAAACTGAAAATGACTGTGAGATCAAAGTGGAGCTTATAGACCTTTCAGGAAGAATTGTCTCTGAAAAACATTTTATAGGTTCTATGGTAAATGAAGATTTCAACAATCTGTCTGCGGGGAATTATATAGTAAAAATCCAGACTCGGCAGAAATCAATAACAGGAAAATTTACCAAATTTTGAATTTGATTTATAGAGACGCGGAAAATCTGCGTCTCTATAGCTTTATGTGCTTATTAAAAATTTACAATTTTTATTGAAGCCGCTTAGCCGTTTTGTCTGCCTATAACAAAAAAAAGTCAATAAAAAAGGGCGGCAAAGAGCCGCCCTTTTTGCAGAAAAGTTCTGCGCAATCTTTATCTTGCTATAATAAGCTTGCCATTGAGAGAGTTTTTGGAATTATTAATCTTGAAGAAATAGATTCCTGATGAAACCTTCTCATTGTTTGAATTTTTAAGATTCCATGAGACTTTATTCAAGCCGACCTTTGCTTCATTAAGAGATAAATCTGCAATTTTGTTGCCCATAAGCGAGTATATCTCAATGCTTATCTTTTCTTTTGACGGAGAATAAAGCATAAAGTCAAAGTTTGAATTCGGCTTTGCTATTAAGTTCATTGATTGCAAAGAGAAATCATAAGCTCCTGCTTTATCATTAACTCCTGTGGGTCCTGTCGCAAATCCTATTGTGTAAGGAACCGACTTGACAATGCTTCTGTAACCCAGAGAGTCATAGAATACATCAAAATCGATGTAGTATGTCTGGTTGTATTTGAAGTCATCATGGAAAATAAATAATGAATCAAGAGTTTCATTGAAGAACATCATCAAGAGACCCGGGTCAGGATTGACTATTGCATCCATCCAAGAGAATGTGTCAACAGGTTCCGAGAATGCCACCTTCACAATTTTATCCAAAGAGACATTGACTTGTCTGTTGTAGGGGCTTGTAGATACAATATAAGGAGCGTAGACATCTCCGTATCCGGATAGGAGTCTGTATTTTTCAAATGGAGCAGGGTTTATTGCCGATGAACCTATTGTTCCCCCGTGCGCATAGAGCAAATCTCCTATGAGTCCGACAACATTTCCCTCTACACCCTGATTAAGCACGAATCCTATGTCATCCCATTCATCATTTTCAAAATCATACTGATATGCCATTGCAGAGAATGGTCCGCTCCAATTTCCTGATATATCTCCGCCTATGACATAGACATTTCCATTCTTTGTCACAATTGACGGATCCTTTCCGCCCACATCTGCAGGAGTGGCTGTAAGTGTCGTCCAAGGAGTTCCTCCGACAGTGTCAGCGGCCGGCTCATACTGGAAGAAATCATGATATCCCTGATAATCTCCGGTTATATAAGCATACTGTGTCTCGCCGGGATTGCCGTAAAACGGCGAACCGAGAAGAGTTCCGTGGCCGGGCGAATAAGTTGAAAGAGTTCTCCATGGTGTCCCGCCTACAGTGTCGGCCCTTACATCATATTCATACGCATAGTACATTCCTGTAAAAATGGCGGTATTTGGAGCTCCTCCGAGAATGTACATCTTTTCATTTACAACGCCGCCTCCGGCTCCTATCATTGCAACAGGAGAAAGTGTTCCCGTACCCCAGGTCGATGTGCGCAGATCATATATTTCAGTAGCATGAACAGCATTGAATGACATATCTCCGCCGTCTATAACAATAAGCTTGCTGTCAATGACTGCGCATGCAGGAGTGAATCTCATTGTCGGCACAGACGTCAAAGTTGACCATCCGTTTATAGTGTCATATACCTGAACGAGATTAATCAAAGTTGAAGAATTCAATCCTGATACAACATAAATTTTTCCTTCTGAATCAACGCATCTTCCCGCCCATTGAGTAGAGGTGGAAGTAGCAGGAT
>DCUY01000034.1:0-5722 GCA_002327905.1 Caldifarciminota bacterium UBA2202
CACTCTTTCAAAGAAGCACCGATGTCCTCTGTGTATTTACAAGCGCACCAGCGTACCAGCCCATCAGCTCACTATTTTTGTCTGTCGTTGCGAGGCGTCTTCGCCGAAGCAATCTCCTTGCTTCTAATCATTCTTTTGTCTTTCACCTTTTACCCTTTACCTTTTACCCCCTTTTACCTTTTTACCTGCTACCTTTCACCTTTTACCCATCATCCGTCTTTGCGAGCGAAGCGCGGCAATCTCCTTGCTTCTATTCATTCTTCTGTCTTTCACCTTTTACCTATTACCTTTTACCCTTTACCTTTCACCTGTTATCTGTTTTTCCCGCCATCTTATCTTATTATCACCGCCTTTCTGTTTATCTCTTCATCGCCGTCTTTTAAGCGAATGAAGTATATTCCTGATTTAAGATTCTCTGTATTGTATCTATGCTCTCCGACTTCGTTATTCTTCTCTTCATATATTTTGCTTCCATTCACATCATACAGTTCAATCTTATTATTCACATTAGCAATTCTGTATTTTATCTCATTCATTGAAACTTTCAGGTTGGTTGACGACGCATCATTTTTCTTCTGCGCCTCTATTCCCGTCAATGCAAAGTCCAAAACATAGAAACTTTCTCCTGCAATATAAGTATAACCTCCAGAAACACATACAGTCCACACACAGCCAAATACATCATAGTAACCCGCTTCTTCAGGATTTGATGAATTTGATATGTTTATAATCCGCAGTCCTGCCTTGTCATCAGCCACATAGGCATAACTGCCTGAAACGTAAACATCAGTAGCATAATCCGGTGTGTCGAAGTGTCCGTCTTCCGTTGGAGGAAAATTTGCGATGTTGATGATTCTTAATCCTTCATCACCATCTGCGACAAAGGCATAATTGCCTGAAACATAAACGCCATCAGCTGATCCGGGAGTGTCACAGTAGCCCACCTCTATCGGACTCGCTGGATTTGATATAAGAATTATTCTAAGGCCGGAAAGTCCGCCGGCAACGTAAGCATAATTGCCTGAGACAAAAACCCCGTTTTCCTCTTCCGGGGTGTCATAGTAACCCACCTCTGACGGACTTGTTGGATCTGATATGTCGATTATTTGAAGACCGTGAAGCCCGCCGGCAACGTAAGCATAATCACCAGAAACGCTTACTCCGAGTGCATATCCGGTATAATAATATCCTGTCTCTGTCGGACTTGCAAGATTTGAAATGTCAATTATTCTAAGCCCATAAAAACCATCGGCAACATAGGCATAATTGCCTGAGATATAAACATCATATGCAGATCCGGGTGTGTCGCAAAGTCCAACTTCCGTTGGATTAAACGGATCGGAAACATCAGTTATTCTGAGTCCGTTGGAGCAATCGGCGATGAAGGCATAATTGCCATAAATAAAAGTTCCACTCGCTATGTCCGATACATCAAAATAGCCTGCCTCAGTCGGATTTGACGGATTAGCGATGTCGATTACTCTCATACCGGCGTCACCAGCTCCAACATAGGCATAACTGCCGGAAACATAAACTTGTTTGAATCCGGCTCCTACGACAAGATAACAACCCTCTTCAGTCGGACTTGAAGGATTGGTGACATTGATTACTATTAGACCGCTATAGTCGGTTACGGCAAGATAAGCAAAGTTGCCTGACACATAGATTCCGTATTCCAATCCTTCTGTATCACATAAGCCCACATCTGCCGGAGACGATGGATTTGATATGTCAATTATCCGCAGACCTCCTTCATCGGCGATGTAAGCGTAATTGCCCGAGACATGAACTCCGCAAGCATAACCGGGAGTATCGCAGTATCCCGCCTCTGACGGACTTGTCGGATTTGAGATATCGATTATACTGAGTCCGTAAAAACCATCGGCTATATACGCGTAACTGCCTGATATAAAAATGTCCTCCGCACTTTCTGATTCGCCGGTGTACCCTGCACTTACAGGGTTTGAAGGATCAGAGATGTCAATTACTCTTAGTCCGGAGCCCCAATCAGCAACAAAAGCATAACTGCCCGAAATATCAACTCTCTTAGCATACCCGGGAGTGTCACAGTATCCTATTTCCATAGGATTTTTGGGATTTGAAATGTCGATTATTCTTAGCCCGGCGCCATAAGCTGCAACATAAGCATAACTGCCTGACACACAGACTCCAAATGCATATTCAGGAATGGCAATGTGACCGATTAATACAGGATTTGACTTATCTTTGACATTTAGTACCACTAAACTCGATCCCATACATGCATAAGCAATCGTGTCAATAACAATTACATCTCTCGTGTCACCAAAATACTGTATTTTACCAATCCCCCTTACATTCAAACTATCTGTAGCCCAATTGGGTTGATAATAATTATCAGGTTCTTCCTGATTTATAACCAGCATGTCATCTTCTCTGAACGGCCTCTCGGATGCAAAGACAGTTATCCCCATAATCAGCGCAACACAAATTATAAGAAAATTTCTCATCCAATCCTCCTGTAATATTAACTTAATAATCGCATAATTTATGCATATATTTCGTCAATTACAAGCGCTATTCAAAAACCCTTATTTTATCATCAGCAGTTTCTTTGTTTCAAATTTACCGTCTTTTTCTTTCAGGAAGTATATACCGCTGGGAATCTCAAGCGAGATTTTTGAATCTCTTCTTCCTATGACTCTTCCTTTGAAAATTGTCTTGACATTCCTTCCCTGAATGTCATACAGTTTCAACTCAATATCCTCAGCACTGCCGGTAATTGTATAAGTCAGCTGACTTCCCTTCAAATCGCACATGAGAGACAGCTTATTCATTTTCTTCGCCTCTGAGTATGCCCCGACACCTGTCGGACGGAATTTATATACATCTCCCTTTATCGGCAGTCTGTCTCCTGAAGTAAAGAGTTTCCACACTTCACCCTCTTCAGGCGCCCAAAGAGTATCCATAGGAACAGGTCTGCCGGGATTATTAAAGTAGATGGTTATTCCGGTTAAATACATAACTGTTCTGGTCAAGGAACTTGTGAATATATAATCCGACGGTGCTGTTGAAGACCCATAGTAATAATTATAACTCCTGTTGTCTCTGTATGGAACCATATCTGCATACCCTTCAATTACAAAATCCGCATATAATGAATCAGAATCATTGTGCCATTGAATTTCAATGTCTCTTCCCGCATATACTCCCCCTATGGACAATTCTGTGTAAAGAAGGGAATCCGGATAATCTGCGCCAACATCATTTGTTATTTTCAGAGAATCACAGATCTGATTATAACTGTTAAGATAATCTATTTGCAGACCCACCCCGTCAAAAAGTTTTGAATAGAATATATCGGGCTCGCTATCAAATATCGCAGTATCAACAAGAACTGTAGTATTGAGATTTGAATCAATTACGGAGAAAGGCATTTTCAAATACCCATCCGTAAAAGGAAAATCAAATCTGACTTCATAAGAATGGCCATTATAAAGCGTTTTATTATAAGTTATATAACTCACATCAATTGTGTTATTGTCTCCGTCATCACGAGATGCTCCGTCGCCCGGTCTGTTAAACCAGACTGTTTCCAAAGCAGAAATTGAATCATAAGCTGAAGAGTCATCCACTGCGAAAAAATTGATAGTGTAATCGCCATTAGGAATTGTATTGTAAGCATTGATTACAATCTGCGTATCAGCTGGAGAGAGCATCTCGCTCAAGATTACTTTCCCGAAAACATCAATCATTTCAAATAACTGATAAGACAGATTGTCATCAGGGTCCATAGTTTCCCACTCAAATTTCATAATTCCGCCATCATCAATCCTGTTGAAACTAAGTATTACAGGGAGACCGTTTTCTCCGGGATTGTCAATTATCACATACCTGTTTTCTTTGGATATGATTATATCTACTAAAGAATAGTTCGCTACATTCCATTTATATATTCCGTCCGACAGGTCTGTCGGATCAACCAGTTTTGAAAATACATTATCTCCTGTATAATTAGTCAAATTGCCATCTGATGCATTCACAAAAGTCAAATCATAATAGGACAGACTCTTTGATGCATTCCATGTAAATGAAACCGGAGATGATATTTTCTGTAATTCGGGAGGACTTATCAGATTTACATATTCCGAATTTCTGTTCTTCCACCAGTTTTTAGCAGCATCAAGCGCAGAGACCATTGAATCAGGATCGCTCTTAATTGCAAATGCAACTACAAGTTCCACAGTATCAAAGGGGGCTATGTCAAACGGACCGGATGAAATAAGAAAACGCTTATCAGCCGCCAGAGATGCGTCTTGCGTCTCTCCGGGATAACCTGCGATTCCGGTACCCCATGATGGGAACGGACTATAGGATGCTTCGGGATTTAACGAGTCAAAGAGAGTAATGTCGTAACCGGCCATCTTTAAATACCTTTCTTCAACAGTGGCAGGATCACTGCCAATCGTATAGTAATTGAATGATGTCATGCCTAAACTGTCTCCGGGATAAATAATCACAGAGCCGTCGTGAAGCACATCAACCGTATCTGTCGCAATGGGACCCTGAATGTATGTCCATCCTATAACTCCCGGAGTATGCACCCATCCTGCCTCTTCTTCCATTTGAAACTGATAACCAATGTCCTTATTCTCTATAAAACCAAGCAGGTCATTTGCCGCAGTGCCGGATTCATTCCCTATATCGCTGTCAATATTGTAAGAAATATATGCCTTTCTGATTCTCTTATCAGTAGTATTTATCATGCTTATTCTTATGAAAAGGACATCAGCAAGAGAATATGAACTGAATTCATAAGTAAATTGCTTAATTACAAGACCCAAAGGTTTGCTGTCGGGAATAAAGTGGGTTGACTGATCCATCTCATTCATCACACAGTACGAATCAAGCTGTGATAAGACCGTATCAATTGGATAGTCAAATTCATTGCTTAAATATACTCTGAAGTTCGGATCAGTATAAGGATTAGGATTGTCTGAACCGTCTCCCGGTACAAACTCTGACATGCCTGAACCAGCATTATATCCGCATGAAACAAGAGTGTCATAGTAAAATGTTGTGTCATCTCCGATAACAGTAAATGCCGTATCTATAAGCCCGCCTATCCAGATTCCTGAACCGAAAATATATGTCTCTAACGGATATCCATTGGGCCACCAGCACCCGGAGTTTCCTGTTGCCGCATCGTGACCCACAATTCCAAAATTTGTAATATAAATCCCAATGTTATTCTGTTCGATAAGCTCCTGATCCCACACGGCATAAATTTGAAATGCCATTGATAAAAAGATTGCCAAAACTAAAAATCTTTTCATCATTCCTCCATTTGTTATATTTTATAAAATATTATATATTCTATTTAAATTTTAGTCAAGTGTTTCTTATAGTGTATTATAGGGTATTATAGGGACGGAGTATACTTTATACTTTTTCAATATTTAATATACTATTATTTTACAAACATTTACATACAAAAATTAAAGCATTGGATGCATAATATTCGCTTTTTTCACTCAAATTTCTGAACCACTTCTAATAGAAATACATCTGTATTAATTTTACATACATTTAGTAATTTTTGAAAGTTAAATAAATCAACTGTTAGGATTGAATTTTCAGTAAGCAATAAAGTATCCTCCGTCCCCAGAATAAACTCTTTTGTTTTGCTCATGGCACAAGGCACACGGCATACGGCGCCTTTGTTTCGCGGCACGCGGGTGTA
>DCUY01000034.1:5892-11769 GCA_002327905.1 Caldifarciminota bacterium UBA2202
ATAAACTATTAACTGTTTTTTTGCCAATGGCGCATGGCACATGGCGTCTTTGTCTCATGGCTCGCGCCGTCTCTTCGCCCCCGCCGCTGAAGTCTGTTTTAAATTGCATTTTATTTTAGTCGCGCCCATTTTAAATTAGGCTTTATTTTGGTCTTGACATATCGAAGCGGTAATGTATAATAAAAACATGAAAAGAACTCTATATTTAGACATGCTCAATAATGTAGTAAACGATAAAAAGATACTTCTCGTTACAGGTGCTCGTCAGGCTGGAAAGACAACAATAGCTAAACAATTTATGGAAGGATTCACAAATAAAATTTACTTTAATTATGACTCAGACAGAAAATATTTGTTAAATAATCCGAAATTTTATGAAGAGCAGAACAAAACCGACGATTCACCTCTACTTGCCGTATTTGATGAACTCCATAAATATAAAAATTGGAAAACATACATGAAAGGCAACTATGACAGAAATCGTGATGACTTCAGGTTTATTGTCACTGGTAGCGGAGATCTCAATATATCTTACAAAACAAAGGAATCGTTAGCCGGAAGATTTGAATTGATTCATGTTTTTCCATTTACTTTAAATGAATTTTTCAGCCGGCGCACATACAACGATTTTTTCAAGAACCCGGTCGAATTATCTGGGTTCAACAACAATAAGGCTTCATCTGAAACAATGGAAAATCTCCTCAGCACATCACCTTTTCCCGAGCCATTTTTGAAATCATCGAAGCATTTTTATAAAAGGTGGGCAAAATCATATTTTCCTCAAATTATAAATATTGACTTGAAATACAGCGCTGTTTTTCATGAATTAGATAAATTGGAAACTCTTTTTGATATTCTTTCTTTAAAGGTTTGTTCGGGATTTTCATTCAGCAATGTAGCAAATGATATTGAAGTTTCACCGCCAACCGTAAAACAATGGATGAAACTTCTCGAAAGCCATTTTTTAACGTTTTCGATAACCCCATACGGCAAATTCACACGCACCATTAAAAAGCAAAAGAAAGTATATCTGCACGATTATGGAAGAATAGAAAATGAATCATCAAAATATGAGAATTTCATCGCATTGGAGCTTTTCAGATTCGTAAAGAATGCAAGCGACATAGGAGAAGAAGTTGATATTTTTTATCTGAAAGATAAGGATCAAAGAGAAGTGGATTTTCTTATAACTTATAATGGAAAACCATTTTTGCTCATTGAAGCCAAAGAAAATGAAGAAGAAACAAAGAATTTAAAGCATTTTCAGAATATGTTTAAAATTCCTGCTATTCTTCTTTTAAGAAAATCGGGAGTTCATAAACTTATAACCAATGATAAATACAAAATTACAATAGTATCAGCAGAAAGATTCCTTTCTACTCTCCCGTAACCCGCAACTGACTTTGTCATTCCGAACGCCTCTTATCGCTGTTCTCGTGTGAAGAATCTATCATTAAATCGCGTCATTCTGAAGTCCGCAGTAGTTAATCTATCCTGAAGAATCTATCAACAAAAAGTATAAAGTATACTCCGTCCCCAGAATAAGTGTCCACTATTTTTGTCTGTCGTTGCGAGGCGTCTTCGCCGAAGCAATCTCCTTACTTCTATTCATTCTTTTGTCTTTGATTTTACTTGCTCAAGGCGCATGGTGGCGTCTTCGCCTCCAACTTGTCTGTCCCCGCATTTCAACCATAAACTATTAACTATAAACTATTAACTGTTTTTTTGCCAACGGCTCATAGCTCACGGCTCATGGCTCATGGCGTATTTGTCTCATGGCGTTTTTGTCTCACGCCGTCTCTTCGCCCCCGCCGCTGAAGTCTCTTATTAAAATCTATAATTTGATTATTTTAAATTTAATTTTTGATTGTTCAGTATTGACTTTTAACAGATAAATGCCTGAGTTGAGTTTTTCAACATTCACTCTAATTTCATTTCCACTGATTACCTTTAAATTGTTCTTCATAACGATTCTTCCGCTGACATCCATTATTTCGTATGAGAGAGCGTCTTCACTACCGGAATAAACCATTTTCAATTCATTATGTGTGCAAATTCCTTCAATAATCAACAGAGGATCGCTCTCCTTAACATCAGCAATTTCGCATCCGGTTATCTGATTAATGCTGTAAGACAGCGCACCGATATTTTTAACTATGAAACCGTCATTGTCAGGGATGATGTTTGCATTAGTGTTTAAAACTCCATTGGATTCAATTGCTATAGAATCCAAACAAACCGGAGCTCCCGGATCTTTGATTGAATACAATATCGCCTGTAGCGGGTCTTCCTGAAGAAGATAGAGCAGGGTGTCCTTTATTTCAAAATCAAGAAAATATCCGTCCGTCAAATAGAGTTCAACTGGTGCAAGAGGTGATGTCACATCAAACAATTTCATTCCTCCCCAATAAATAGTAAAAAGGTAATTGCCATAAATACGCGCCTTATCTGAATTATATTCATTTATCCAATTGACCTCATATATATTACTCGTATCACTTATATCATAAACTGTATTTGAAAGCAGATAATTGCCACACTTTGCGAAACCAGTCAAATTATACAATGTGGTTTTATACAGAATATTATGCATATCACTTATATCAAATACCTCAGCCTCTTCGTGCCAAGAGTCATTTCCTATAAATAAGAGTCCGTTTATGACTTCTGCGGATCTATATTTCATCCACTCTCCATTATTGTAATTTACGCTATCTACAATTATAGGCAGAGTCGGTTCTGAGTAATCGAGAACATAAAATTTATGAGGACTTAATACAAACAGGTAATCTTCGTACTTAAATGTTGACATTATCAGACCCTCAATATTGAATGCGCTTATTAGATTCTCTTCGCATATACTGCCGTCAAACATTATTAATTTACCGTCAATACTACTTAATATTTGGTAATCACCGGCAGTGTCCACATTAACTACACAAAAAGCAATATATTTATTTTCATCAATTACTTTAAACCCGTCTGCCCGAGAGAGCATCATCTTCATTGAAGTCGTGTTATTCAAGGATAGGTAGTGCAATGAATCCACATTCAACAAAGCTGTTTGATAACCGCTCTCAACTATTCCCTGAAACTCCGGTATATAACCGTCTTTAAGAGAATATTTCAGAAGTCCGATATTAAGATTTGAAACATACATATCTCCGTCTATAAAATCAAAATCAACTGCAAAGACAGGTTCATATAACCATATAAATTCTATATTCATTGAATTAATGCCTATAAAATTCAAACTCCCATCATCATTTATTTCATACACTTGAAGAAGAGAATTATAAACGCATACATTATAATCATCGTATTCATCAGATGTAAGGAATAAATGATTATTGCTTATTACTATTTTGGGAACATCATAACTCATATATTCTACAAGCCGCACAGAAGAAAACATTTCAAACTCTTCCATGAAATTCAATTTGTAAATATATATCGAACTGCGCGATGAAAGATAGTATGTGCCATTATTTTCCACAACATAATAAATATCCGACAAGTCAATTACAGATTTATACAAAAGTTTCCCTGTCGAGAGGACTTTAAATATTTTCACACTCTCTCCATTTGAAGCGAAAAGATACCCGCCTGCCAAGCAGAGACAATTGCATCCATCCATTCTGTAAAAATCCGATTTAAAGGGAGAAGAAGGATTCTTATAGTTCCAGTCTGACACCCCATTGCTGTCTGCTACATAAAGATAATTTCCATAAGCAGTTATTAGCGCGTTATTCTTCTCACTTACAATAACTTCGGATTCCTCTGTCATTGAGTAATCATCTCCAATAGAATAGCATATGACTCTCCATTTTGCAGATACAGGATGAATATAAATCAGTTCATCAGTATTGCAGGAAATTATCACTCGAGTTGGCAATGTCAATCCATCAAACTGAATTAGACTCTCAGAAAATATTAAAATGCTTAAAAGAAAGAACAAAACAAAAAGGAAAACCTGTTTTTTCATTATTCCTCCTCTGTTATACCACCTACAAGCATAATTTATACCACCTCTAAATGACTATTTTTTTGTAACTTAATTGAAATTTTCTGAACAACCATATTGCATTTTGCAAATTATTCTCATCATGCTAATAGACAATTATCTCATAATCCGTCATTCCTTTTCCGAGTAATGTCTTTTTCAATAGTCACCAGCTAACAAATTTCTGTCATTCCGAAGTCCGCAATGCTTAATCTATATTGAAGAATCTATCACAGTGAAAAAATGAAACCTATTGTCCCTAAAAGTTTTTGCATTTTACCAGCTTACCAGCGTACCAGCCCACTTTGTATTTAGCACAAGGCGCATGGCACATGGCGTCTTTGTCTCATGGCTCACGCCGTCTCTTTGCCCCCGCCGCCCCTATATTTTTACATTGAATTTTTTCAGCATAAATATCATCATAAAATAAAATCCGACCGTGAGAAGCACTGACAGAACTATTGCGAGGACAGTATTCACCTTAATTTTTATCAATAACGGCAGCGCTATGAACATCGCCAGCGAAGGTATTGTCAGCCAAAATACATTCCATGAGAATTCTGCCAACTGTATTGCATCTTTTTTTTCGATAAGCATCCATGCAAGGGATATCAATGATACCAAAGGAAGCGATATGAGGACGCTTGCCAAAAAATTACTTCTCTTTGCTGTCTCCGTCACCACGTAAATTATCAAGGCGCTTGAAACAATTTTTACAATAGCCAAAACCATTTTTCACTCCTTTTTTGTTCCTTACTTTGCTTTCGTGCCATAAATTCCAATCTCCATCCTCTCTGCGTCAACAGTCCTCTATGCCAATTCCAAAGCGAATTCTATTGCCTCTTTTACCTCACTCATCTTCTCTGAATTGAGAGCTGTTATTTTGTTTTTCAATATTTCTTTTCTTATGGTAATTATCGTGTCAAGGTTCACCACGCATTTTTTCGTCATCCCGTCCTTCATTCCTATCTCCACCTCGACAGGTATTCCCCTTATTGTAGATGTAATTTCAGCCACAGTAACCGCAGTTCTTACAGAATAAGCTTCATTTCGCGAGAGAAGAAGCACAGGTCTCATTCCCGAAGGCAGTCCGAGGTCAGCCCACCACACCTCTCCGCGTCTCATCAGAAATCTCCATGTAAAGTTTTTGACTGCAGTTTCTCAAGATTCTTGATGTCTTTTTTATCCTCTGGATATTTTTTATAACCCTCAATGTATTTCCTTGTTTTTTCTTTTTCCTCTTCAACTGCGAAGTACGCGTGTATCGCCTCCTGCACAAACAGACTCCTGTTGATTTTCTTCCTCTTCTTTCCTGTCTCTATCTTCTCATACATCTCGCTTGGTATGGTTACTGTGAGCTTGACATTTGCCATATAACCTCCTATACAACTTTTGTTGTATAAATGTTATACCTCTATTTGTATTTTGTCAATACTATTCACTTGCTCCCATAGATGATTTTGTCAAGCACTTTTAGGGATTGTCATTCCCAATATTTACAGTTTTTCAAAACCATCGTCCCTACAGCTCGTCATTGCGATGAGTCACGAAGAAGCAATCTTTATGCTTCTATTCATTCTTCCGTCTTCCACCTTTTACCTTTTGCCTGTCTTTACTGTCATTCCGAACGCCATACTTTTCTCTCATACCTCTAAGCGTAGGAATCTCCTTACCTCTATTCATTCTTTTGTATTTTACCCTTTACCTGTATTTACTGTCATTCCGAACACCTCTTATCACTGTACTGTGAAGAATCTATCAACAAAAAGTATAAAGTATACTCCGTCCCCAGAATAAGTGTCATTTCGAACGCCTCTTATCACTGTTCTCGTGTGAAGAATCTATCAATAAAGTCAAAAAGTCAAGCATATAAT
>DCUY01000035.1 GCA_002327905.1 Caldifarciminota bacterium UBA2202
AGCGGAGCGGACTGATGTTTTTGTTCGGAACTGTAAAGATAATGTATTTACTCAAATGCTGTATTATTCTTAATTGAATGTATTTGATTCTTGCACACGGCGCAAGGCACAGGGCGCACGGCTTCTTCATGGCTCATGGCGTCTTTGTCACCAGCATACAAGCCTACCAGCGTACAAAGTCGCGTCATTCCGAGCGCNNTCCTTACCTCTATTCATTCTTTTGTATTTTACTTGCTCATGGCGCACGGCACAAGGCACACGGTGCGTCTTCGCATGGTGGCGCTTCGCCATCAACTATCAACTATAAACTATTAACTCTTTTATTTTGCTCACGGTGCGTCTTCGCCTCCGCCGCTATATTGACAAGAAAGCAAAATATGCTTATTATAAATTATAAGGAGTAAAATCATGAAAACTAATAAAGAAATAAATTCACTTGCTGTCTTTGAACAATTCAAAATCCGCAGACATTATGATGAACAATCAGAAAAATGGTATTTTTCAGTTATTGACATCATCGCTGTGCTGACAGAACAAACTGATTATCAAGTGGCGAGGAATTACTGGAAAGTATTAAAAAGCAGACTTAAGAAAGAGGGAAGTGAAGTGGTTACAAAATGTAACCGTTTGAAATTGTTCGCGGAAGACGGCAAAATGAGAGAAACTGATGTTGCAGATGTTGAAACAATACTAAGATTAATCCAATCAATTCCGAGCAAAAAAACGGAACCTGTAAAGCTTTGGCTCGCAAAAGTGGGTTATGAAAGAATGCAGGAGATGACAGATCCCGAGAGGGCGATGAATCGTTCGAGGGAATACTGGAAAAAGCAGGGAAGAAGCGACAAGTGGATACAACAGAGAATGATGAGTCAGTAGATAAGAAATAAATTGACAGATTATTGGAAAAATCATGAAGTGACGAAAGAAAATGAATACGCGATTTTAACTAATATCATACATGAAGAATGGAGCGGTTTGTCAGTTAAGGATCATAAAATTTTAAAAAAGCTTAAAACTCAGAATCTTAGGGATCACATGACCGATGCCGAGCTGGTCTTTACGGCTTTAGCGGAACTCTCTACTCGGCAGATAGCTGAGACAATGAAGGCAAGGGGACTTAAAGAGAATAAAGTTCCCGCTAAGAAAGGCGGGAAAATAGCGAAGGATGCAAGAAAAGCGCTTGAAAAGAAGACAGGAAAACAGATCGTCACTGATGAAAATTATTTATTGCCTGAAAGCGAGGATACTGCCCATAAAAAAGTAAAAAAATAAAGCATCTCATCAGTTCATCACATTTATTTTATTTCTTTTCTTGTCTTTTAAAATCATTCCAAACGCCTCTTATCATTGTTCTCGTGTGAAGAATCTATCAACAAAAAGTATAAAGTATACTCCGTCCCCAGAATATACTCCGAATAACTATGAAGAAATTAGGAATCCATATCCAAATATCTTGACTTTTAAATATGAATCAGTATAATGAAACCATGATTAAAAGGTTTTATGATAATCTTGGCAAACATTTGCAGAAGGGAAAAGTGCTTGTAATATCAGGCCCAAGGCAGGTTGGAAAGACGACGCTTATTAAAAATTATCTGAGCAAGCTGAAAGAAAGCAATAAATATGTAAGCGGGGAGAACATCAAGGTGCAAAATGCGCTATCGTCATCTGATCTGGATATACTTGCGACCTTTTGTGAAGGCAATAATGTAATTGCAATTGACGAGGCAAATAGAATTCATGATATAGGGTTGAATCTGAAACTCATGGTTGACAATATTCCCGGATTGAAGATAATCGTATCATCATCATCTACATTTGAGTTGACCGGACAGATAGGTGAGCCTCTTACCGGAAGGAAGACAACGATTTTTCTTTTTCCAATTTCATTTATTGAACTAAAAGATGTTTGTAAAAAATATGAGATGCTAAATGAAAAGCTCGACGATGCTTTGATTTATGGATTATATCCGGAAGTTGTTTTGTCAAAGAAAAAAAAGGATAAAAGAGAAAAGGTAATTGAACTTGCTGAATCATATCTTCTCAAAGATATTCTCTCTTTCGAAAAAATAAAAAACTCAAAGCTCATTTTTGATCTTTTGAAGCTGATTGCATTTCAAATAGGCAGTGAAGTATCTCTTCTTGAGATAGGGCAAAAGCTTGGAATTGATTCCAAAACTGTTTTAAGGTATATTGATATTCTTGAAAAGTCATATATTTTGTTCAATTTGAGACCATACAGCGGAAATTTGAGAAATGAAATAACGAAAAAATCGAAGTACTATTTTTATGATAATGGCATTAGAAATGCGATTATTTCGAATATGAATGATTTATCCTCGAGAGATGACATTGGAAAGTTGTGGGAGAATTTTCTGGTTATAGAGAGATTGAAAAGACAGGCTTACAAAAAAATACACAGCAACAATTACTTTTGGCGCACATGGGAAGGCAATGAGATTGATTTTATAGAAGAGCGTGGAGGCCGTCTGCATGCCTTTGAATTCAAATACGGCATGCCGAAAAAAAAGAATAAGAAATTTGTAGAAACTTATCCGAATGCGGTATTAAAAACAATAACAAGAGAAAATTTTCTTGAATTTGTAACATAGAATAATCCACCCCCGCCGCCTTTTTCTTCTCTTCTATTCATTCTTTTGTCTTTCACCTTTTACCTTTTACCTTTTACCCTTTACCTGTCTTTACTGTCTGAACTACGCGGTGGTTATCTCTATCCTGAAGAATCTATCAATCAAAAAAAGTCAAAGAAGCACCGATGTTCCGGCGTTTTCAGAGTGGTATATTATTTAATTCTCTGAAATTTGCACTTGACAGTTGAGTCATACATTATATAATTAATGTATGAAAAGACAAACCCACTCTCTATAACCCAACAGGGTTTATATGGAAAAAAAGTTAATAAAAATATACAAATCCTCTTCAGGTCCTCGCATAGAAGTAACTCTCGATAAAAATACTATATGGCTTGATACCCCATTAATTGCTGAGCTTTTTGGAGTAAATAGACCTGCGATAGTTAAACATATAAACAATATCTATGAATCGAAAGAGCTGAATAGGAAAACAACCTGTTCCATTTTGGAACAGGTTGCCAAAGACGGTAAAATCAGGAATATCAACTATTATAATCTTGACATGATTATTTCAGTTGGTTATCGAGTTAATTCAATAAATGCCACGAAATTTCGCATTTGGGCGACTGAAGTGCTTAAAAAACACCTAACTGATGGGTACACTATAAATAAAAAAAGATTGCTTTCGCAAAAGGGGAAAATTAGAGCTTTGCAAAGCACAATTTCTTTGCTAACTAACTTTCTACAGGATGAAGCAGTTTCCAAGGAGCTAAAGGGTACCATCCAAATAATTAGAGAATTTTCTAAGGCATTGGACATTTTGGATGATTATGATCATAATTCTTTAGAAACACCCAAAGGTTCAATTAAACAGGCATATAAATTAACTTATGAAGAGGCGGTAAAAATCATCGAAGAAATGAAATCAAAGTACAGCACTTCAAATATTGTAGGTATTCAAAAAGATGAAAGCTTCAGAAGTTCTTTGGGGGTAATCTATCAGACTTTTGAAAGAAATGAATTATATCCTTCATTAGAGGAGAAGGCGGCTCAGTTATTATATTTCATCGTTAAGAATCATAGCTTTATTGATGGCAATAAGCGAATTGCCGCAATGATGTTTTTGTATTATTTGCAAAAAAACAAAATTCTCTTTAACAAAAAAGGGAAGAAAATAATTGATGATAACACTTTAGCAGCATTGACATTGATGATAGCCACAAGTAAACCATCTGAAAAAGAATCTGTTGTGAAAGTCGTTCTGAACTTGATGAATTATAATTAAGAATATTTACTATCTACCTTTTACTCTTTACCTTTTACCCTTTACCTGTCTTTCCGTTCTGAACGCCTCTATTCATTGTTCTCGTGTGAAGAATCTATCAACAAAGTCAAAAAGTCAAAGAAGCACCAATGTACTCAGAGTTCTCTATTGACAAAAATAACCCGCCGGATATATAATAAAGCAAATAACATAGGAGAAAGAATGGCAGATAAAATCAAAGATTTATCAGTCGATGAATTGAAGAAAATAATAAGCACAACTGTAGAAGAATCAGTTGAAGAGATAATGGAGGATATTTTGTCGGCTTCAAGCAAAAAATACATTGACTCAATTGCAGATGCTCGGAGCGAGTACAAGATTGGTAAATGCAAATCTCTTAAATCTCTGAAATGCACGAAGTAATACTCACTGATTCAGCTTTAAGAGATTTGAGAAGCTTCGATAAAAAACTTCAGGAACGATTAATTGAGAAGATTTCAGAGCTTGAAAAAGAGCCGACAGCAAAATCAAGAAAATTAAAAAACTCATCACTTGGAGATTATAGATTTAGAATTGGAGATTATAGGGTAATATATGATATTGATGATGGTAAGGTAGTCATTTTAAGAATAGGACACAGAAAAGAAATATATCGTTAGCAGGAGAAAAATGAGAAATAAAATGATTTATCCGTCATTCCAAACGCCTCTTATCACTGCTCTACTGTGAAGAATCTATCAATGAATTCGTCATTGCGAGGCGTCTTCCCCGAAGCAATCTCCTTACTTCTAATCATTCTTTTTGTTTTTGATTTTACTTGCTCAAGGCTCATGGCGCAAGGCTCATGGCGTCTTTGTTTCGCTCACGGCACACGGTGCGTCTTCGCATTGTGGCGTCTTCGCTATCAACTATTAACTATAAACTATTAACTGTTTTTTTGCTCATGGTGTCTTGTCTGGCGTAGCACGAAGCCCGGCGCTCATTCGCANNTTAATTGAATGTATTTGATTCTTGCTCAAGGCTCATGGCGCAAGGCTCATGGCGTCTTTGTTTCGCTCACGGTGTGCGAAGCACTCTGGCGCTAAAATATTCCTATTGAAAAAGATTTACAGTAGAATATAATATAAATATGAACAGAAAAAAAATAGTATTTGCAAATGAAATCAAAGAGAACTCCGGCATAACTTATTTAAAAAAAGATTCAAATTATGACATAATACATAAGGTCGTCATAGCTATAGCTCCGAAGTCAGAAATTTATTTGTTCGGATCAAGAACGGAGCAAACCTACGCCTATAATAGCGATTATGATCTTATGATAATTTTATCAGAGAATCCAACACAATCACAAGAAAGAGAATTGGCAAGAAAGATTCGGCAGAAACTCGCTGAAAATAACATTCCTGCTGATGTTATTCTGCACTCCAAATCACATTTTCAGGAGTTATTCTCAAAAAACGGAAGTATAGTTCGGGAAGCCTATTTAAAAGGAATCAGAATTGGATAAGTATGTCAAAGATTGGCTGAAAAAGGCAGAAAGCGATTTTAAAGTGATAGAACATGAAATGAGTCTTGAAAGCGACGAAGTAGTAAAAGATGCTGTCTGTTTTCACTGTCAACAGGCTATTGAAAAGTATCTGAAAGCTGTCATGATAATTGATAATATAGATGTTCCGCGCACTCATTCGATAGAGTATCTGATTCAAAAAGTTTCTAACAAACACCCGGAATTCGGAACTTTGAAATTGAAAGATATAAGCATGTTTGGTGTTCAATACAGATATCCTGACAATTATTATGTTCCGCCTTTGAAAGAAGTAATCTTTTATGTTGAACTGGCAAATAGCATAAAAAAAATCAGTCAAAAGATAATAAAATCTTCAAAATAGTTTTTTTCCAATTTTTCCACCCCCGCCGCCTTTTCTTCTCTTCTACTTTTACCCTTTAACTTTTACCCCCTTTTACCCTTTACCCTTTAACTATCACCCTCCCTTTACCCTTTACCTTTTACCCCCTTTTACCTTTTACCTTTTACCCTTTATCTATCACCCTTTACCCTTTTACCCTTTTCCTTTCACCTATCACCTTTTACCCATCATCCGTCTTTGCGAGCGAAGCGCGGCAATCTCTATGCTTCTAATCATTCTTTTTGTTTTTCACCTTTTACCCTTTACCCTTTAACTTTTACCCCTTTTTACCTTTTACCCTTTACCCTTTACCTTTTACCCCCTTTTACCTTTTACCCTTTACCTTTTACCTATTACCTTTTGTCACNNCCTCTATTCATTCTTTTGTTTTTTTCTGTCTCCCCGACTCTTAACTATCAACTATAAACTATTAACTCTTTTATTTTGCTCACGGCTCATGGCACATGGCGCACGGCTTCTTCATGGCTCACGGCGCAAGGCACACAGCGTCTCTTCACCCCCGCCGCTATGTATTGACTTTAACCTACAAAGGTCTATAATCAACTAAAAGTAGGTTAAATATGTTTAGTGAAAATATTCTGAAAGAAGAACTGAAAAACTCAATATTCAATCTTAGAAGACTGAAGGATGAGTTGAATAAAAAGTATTCATGGGGTTATTCGATAAAAAACATTTCGGGGAAAAAATACCTTTATAAAATGAAACGGGTAAAAGGAAAAGTTGTTTATAAATATATAGGTAAAATCAGTGCAGAAGAGATAGAAAAAATTAATTTAGAGAAGAAGGAAAAAAAAGCATTGAAAATAAAAATAAAATCTCTTTCCGAAGAAATCAAATTTATCAACAGAAGTTTGAAGAGAAATGGTAAATGAATTTTCAGAAGTAATGACTTTACTGAAAGAATCAAGAGTTCTTAAAGACATCATCCTGATAGGCAGTTGGGCATTTATTTTGTACAGAGAAAAATATACCCACGGCAATGAACTGATGACCCTGAGAACAAGGGACATTGATATTTTAGTTGGAAGCGAAAAGAAGAAAAAGGGTGTAAACCTGAAAGAATTGTTCGAATCGAAAGGATTTATTACGGATTTCAGAGGAGATGCCGGATATATGATATTTATGCATCCCGAACTGAACATCGAATTTCTAATAGATTTAGTAGGAAGGGATAATGAGAAACCTTACGAAATTACAGATTGGCAAGTAAATGCGCAAAAGATACGTTATTTGAGTATTTTGAATGAAAATACAATTGTTGTGCAATACAAAGAGTATCGTATCAGAATTCCTAAACCTGCGGCATTCACTCTTCAAAAGATTTTGATATTGAGTAAAAGAAAGAAATCCAAAAGAGATAGGGATATAGAGCAGATAAAGCAGATTATTGTTTTGCTTGAAAAAGAAGGGTTAAATAATGATTTAAAGAAAATATATAAAAAAATGATACCCGGGTGGTAAAGGACTCTAATAGGGAATCTTAATAAATACTTTAATAGGGATTTTTCTGATACATTGATAAATAAGCTCTTAAAATAAAACCCATTGACTTTCGCATGCTTTTCCTAATAGTCTGAAATTATGGTTGACAATCGTCTTTCCTGTCATTCCAAACGCCTCTATTCATTGTTCTACTGTGAAGAATCTATCAATGAAAAAGTCAAAAAGTCAAGCACCGACGTACTCTGTGTTTTTACCCTTTACCCTTTACCCTTTTCCTTTTACCTATTACCTTTTGTCACTTTTTTCCACCCCCGCCGCCTAGTATCCCTTTCTTTACCTTTTACCCCTTTTTAACTTTTACCCCCCTTTATCTATCACCCTTTACCCTGTCTCTATCTCCTTGACAAAAAGTATTAAATCTGTTACAATTTACACAATGTTTGAGTTATTGTGTGAAGATTACATGTAAGGACAGATCTGTGTGTCCGCCCTAATGAATCAAATACAAGGGGTTGTTACAATGCAAAAGGTAGCAAAGAAAATAGACATGGACTCTTATCAGAAGAAAAAAAGAAGAAGACGGATTCTGCGCGACTGGGCATTAGTCATAGGTTTTGCGATTTTCATCATCCTCGCCTTTGTCTTTGTGTATATGACTTCCGATGAATCCAATGTCAATGTCGAAGAGGAGTTTGGAAATTCTCATTCAACCTGCACTGTGTTTGTTTGACAATGACCATCATTCTCTCTCTTGACTCATATTATTTATATTATATAATGAAAAGATGATTAAAGACATAGATCTTATAGTGGGTGCAAGGCCGAATTTTATCAAGGCAGTAGTCCTTTACAAAGTATTAAAAAGAGAAGGATTCAAGCCAAAAATTGTGCACACCGGACAGCATTACTCAAATGAAATGTCCGATTCTTTTTTTAAAGATTTAAAGATTCCCGCTCCTGACTTCAAACTCAATGTGGGTTCCCATTCCCATGCAGTTCAAACATCGAAAATAATGATTGAATATGAAAAGACGCTCTTAAAGAGAAATGTTGATCTCGTTATGGTCTTTGGCGATGTCAATTCAACAATAGCGGCGGCTTTAACTGCAAAAAAACTTCACAAGATGGTGTGTCATGTGGAAGCAGGACTTAGAAGTTTTGACAGAGATATGCCGGAAGAGATAAACCGCCTCGC
>DCUY01000006.1 GCA_002327905.1 Caldifarciminota bacterium UBA2202
TCAAGCAGTGTAAAATGCTGGGACTTTGACAATGACGGACAGGATGAGATAATGTTTACAGGGGAAGGCAACCCGAGCAGTCCCGAGAAGAGAGGGACATACATATACAAAGATGAGGTGATAAGCGAACTCTGGATGGAGGATACCCTTGACTTTGGGAATCAAACAATAGCAGATACATTAACAGCAGAAGTTGCAATAAAGAGCGTTGACACTTATGACTTAGTGGTAGACTCAGTTAAAGTAGAGGGATTAAGGTATAAGAAGTCATCAGAGCCGACATATCCAGTTACACTTGTTACAAATGACAGTATGGTAGTAGAGATTGAGTATGAATGCATTGATACAGGAGTAAGCTTGGGCAAACTTATAGTATACAGCAATGACCATTATGGCGGAGTGGATACAATGGAGATAACAGGTGAGCTGGAACTGACGGGAATACAAGAGCACCGTGAGCCGTGGGCCATGAGCCATGAGCCAAAAATGCAAATACAAAATCAATACATAATATGGAATACAAATACACAAGGAAGATTAACAGTTTATGACATATCAGGCAGAGANNAATCAAAAGCAAGCGGAACGCACAAGACAGACATCAGACACTTGAAGAATGGGATATACTTTATAAAACTGAAAACAGAGAATCAATCAATTACACAGAAGCAGATTATTTTAAGATGACAACCATTTAGTTTTCTATATTCAAAACTATTGACTTAAATAAAATGGGTATTATACTTATTTCAGTAAATAGGAGGTTCTTATGAAGAAAATATTGGTTGTTATGTGGGGATTGATTATTTCGATAAATTTATTTGCAATGCCGACATCAGAAGTTCTGAGCAAAATACACAAACAAAATTCAATAGGACAAAATGATTTTATGTCTGTTCCGAAGGATTCTTATGCCATTGCGGCGGGAATGAAGGGAATACTTGAGCTTGGAGGGGATTTTAGGGGCTTTGCACCTGCTAATCTAAAGAGTATCACTGCATCCAAAGACGGAGACACTATTCAGGTAATTACAGGACTTTCAAGTGGTGGAGGAAATTTCGTCGGAGTTTATTATACTGTCTCTCTTGATGGCGGAGACACTTGGAATGTTCCTGAACTTATATCTGACTCCGGCACTTATTTACGCAATTATTCAGAAATAACTTCTGCATCCGGTGAATGTCCTTATGTAGCAATGAGCTACTGTACTAATGACTATACAGGGGTATGGTTCACTACAGATAGTCTCGGACCCGGAGGCGGAGGTTGGAATGTTCCTTATCTTGCATCAGACACATTTACTTTTGGCGCTTACTTACCGTCAATAGCAGTTAACGGGACTGGAGACAAGACAACGATATTGTCTTATGATTTAGCCGGAGTGTTTGGAAGCAATTATTCAACGGATTATGGATCAACATGGGCAACCTATACTTCGCAGACTGCTTTGAATACTGACACAGTATTTTCAGCTGATGCTTCTTGTGTGAGGTGGGGTGAGGGAAATAATGTTTACGGATTTTTTGGTATGTCATTTAAAGGAGAAATGAGAAATGATGTTGCAGGGGCGGATGCCGCTTTCTTTAACGGATACTCCTACTCTACAGACGGAGGAGCAAATTGGCTTGTAAGTCAAAAAGGGCTTTATAATGGAAATACAGTTCCAAATGTGCCATCTTTAAATGGTGATACAATGATTTATTATATAGATACTCTGAAAGGAAACGGCATAGCGAATTCTTTTGAAGTAAAAGCATATCTAAATGAAACAACCGGATTCTGGGAGAGTAGTAATGGAGATATAAGCAGTCTGGACGAATATGGCTTCGGCACTTGGTGGTATTGGTGGGATGCCCAGTATTACTCCGAGCCTAATCCGGACAAAATGTTCTTTGTTATACCAATGGCGAGTATTTTTACGGATTATTTTATTGAACCGGGAGGAGATTTACACACATTCATCTGGCAGGGGCAGTCAATTGTACTGGGTTATAAAAATTACTCTGATTCATTCTTTTCATACACAAATATTGATATTCATGACAGCGTAGTCATTGATTCCTTTGGCAGAACTGCAACATGGAGAGGAAGTCCGTACAGCGCCAATTTGTGCTATGACAGAGCAACGGAGGATTTATACATAATCTATCTTGATTATCCTGACACACAATCCGGTGTAACATCAGTTGAAGCAATAAAATTATCAGGATATCCGCCTATTTTTAATGACTCAATAATAACATTGATACCGAATGCCGATGCTTATGTTGTTGAAACAGGCAAGTATGTTGACGATGAAGGTTTCATACATATAGCTCTTGTCTCCGGAACGCAAGATTCCATTTACTATAAAAAAATAAATCCGAATCTTGCAGGGATAGATATACTGAATAATAAGAAAAATGCAAAACAGCATGCTAAAAATTTTATCTACGTTCAAAATATTATAAGCAGTGAAGGGATTGTATCATTTGAATTGGCAAATGATAATGCAGTTGAAATAAATCTTTTTGATTCTTCAGGGAGATTTGTCAAGACAATAGCCGACAAGTTTTTTAAAGAAGGGTCTCATAATTTACCATTCACAGCAGATGGTTTGAAACAGGGGATTTATTTCATCTCGCTAAAAATTAATTCTGACAGGATAACAAAAAAACTTATTGTAATGAAATAGCATATTTTTTTAGTTAGAAATCCGATCGCTTCAGACTTAAGATTAATATTTTGAAGTATTGACTTTAATTGTAATCTTATTATACTTGCTTTTATGTTTTTTAAAAAGAAAAGAGAAAAACCCATTAAGACAAAGCAGGAGAAGACTCTTGACTGGATAGAAGCGATTCTCTTTGCAATAGTCGCCACATTCCTTCTAAAATCATTCTTCATTCAGTCATACATGGTCTTTTCCGGATCAATGCTATCAACTCTGCAGATAAATGATTTTTTGTTTGTCAACAGATTAAAATACTCCACGAATGTGCCTTTCTCTTCCGAGGAGCTTGTGAGATATTCCAATCCAAACCGCGGAGACATTGTTGTTTTCAAGTTTCCCTTGGATGGCAGACCATTTGTGAAGAGGTGCGTCGGCCTTCCCGGAGACACAATCGAGATGAGAGACAAAAAATTGTATATAAACGGAAAGACATACGACGAACCGTTCGTTCAGCATATTGATGACAGAACATTTCCGCATCTTCGCGATATTTACAAAAATTACATGAGCGATGAAGAATACCAGAAATACTGGGAGAGCGGAGAGTTTTACAGAAATATGTACATAGGACTCTCTGCGAGGGACAATTTCGGACCTGTTGTAGTGCCGAAAGACAACTTTTTTATGATGGGTGACAACAGAGACAATTCGGATGATTCCCGTTTCTGGGGCCCTCTGCCGAGAAAATATGTGATAGGAACTCCTTTCCTGTATTATTTCTCCATAGACAAAACACAGCCTATATGGAAGATCTGGAAATTCGTCCGATGGAACCGCATTCTCAGGCCTGTCAAGACACAGACCTTTGAATACAAAGGATGAAACAGCTCTTAATTCTCACCTCTGATTTCATTCCCAATATAGGCGGTATAGCAGTTGATACACTCCGATTATTCAATCTTCTGAAGAGAGATTTTGAGATTGATTTATACGCATTCGGCATTAAGGGATGTGATTCTGAGAATATTCATTACATAAATGCGCCGAAAGTTCTCTTTCCGATATATCTGAATAAAATTGTAAATTCTAAAAAATACGATGCTATTCTTGTGCGCACAGTTCTCCCTTTGGGATGGATGCTCAATAAACTTCATGTCAAAGCAAAGAAAGTATATTTTGTCTATGGTCAGGAGCTCGTGCATGATAACACATATAAACCATTATTGAGAAAGAGCGTAAAAGAAATAATCAAAGAAGCGGACATTATTATCGCGATCTCGAATTTTACAAATTCTCTAATAGACAATCGCGGCTCTGTATTTTATCCTTTGATTGAGAAATCGGCTGAATCAACAGCCATAAAAGATAAATTATTTTTCAATCTGCTTACTGCGGGAAGATTTGTGAAGCATAAGAATTATATATCTGTACTAAGGATGATTAAAGATATTGATGCGGAAGTCTTTCAAAAAACGAATAAGCATGTGCGTCTGAACATTGTGGGAGACGGACCGCTGAAGAGAGAGTTTGAGAACTACATTGTCGAAAATAAAATATCAGATATTGCAAAAATATCAGGAAGAGTTCCGATATCCGAAATGAATAAATTCTACTCTGAATCGGACATAGTTATTATGCCGTCAATTAGAACAGGGGAGAGTGTTGAAGGGTTCGGCATGGTTGCACAGGAGTCAGGTCTTTTGGGAAGCATAACTGTCGGATATGATTCGGGGGGAATAAGAGAATCAATAATAGATTCGGAGCTTTTAGCGAAAGAAAATGATGAGGATGCTCTAAGAAATATTATAATTAAACTTCTGACTGACAAAGATTTTTATGAAGAAAAAATGAGATTCTCCGTTTCAAGAGCGCAAAAAATGCTTGCAGATGAAAAACGGCTTTCTGAATTTAAGGGTATTTTGAATCTTTGAAAAAATAGCGGGGGCAGGATTCGAACCTGCAACCTTTGGNNCCTTTGGGTTATGAGCCCAACGAGCTACCACTGCTCTACCCCGCGATATTGATTTTTCATTATATTCAAATCAATAATAATTGTCAATAGAAAAATTTATTTTTCTTTGTTTTTGGTATTGACTTATTTTCGATATCTATTATATTATTGACATAAATTAGAACTTTAAACAAGGAGTATTGATGAAGGTAAAAGTAGTAGAAGAGAAATGCATCGGATGCGGAGTCTGCATAAGCACATGCCCTGATGTCTTTGAGCTCAATGATGACAATAAGGCAACTGTGAAAGAAGATGCCGACTTTGATTCCTGCGACCTTGATGACGCAGTTGACAACTGCCCGACAGAGGCTATTGAAGAGGATTAAATTTATAAAGCCGGCCTTAGGTCGGCTTTGTTTTCTTCTGTTTTTTCTTTTCCCATTAGTTTCGTTTCAAAATAAAATTGCCATTACTAACGGTAATCTGGATTTTGATTCAATCAGTCTTTTTTTCAAAAAGGACATTTCAGAGCTGAATGGATCTGAAATTGGGCGAATATACGGGAAAATTGATATGGCAGGGGATAATGTCGAAGCATACCTGATATATAAAGATATTGTAAGAATAGTGGGGTTTGACGGCAGTCACCCTTATGAAATGCTTAACGGGAAGAGAGTCTCAGACAAAGAATCCGGATCAATCCCGCCTGAAATAGATATAAAGTCATTTGTAAATCCTCTGAGAAAATTCGGGAAATGGGAGAATCGAATCGAAGGGAATATTGCAGTCTTTTATCCTGAAAAAATGGGAATTGACTCTGTAAAGGTCTTTTTAAATGATGCTTTGTTTGATTCATTTCTGGTTTACGACAAGAATGTACTTATAATGAAATCCCTATATGTCAAATGGAATAGAGGATTTCCAACACTTATAGAGACTTATGACTATCAAAAATCCACTGTCGAAAGGGTCTTAAATTATAAAATCAAATTTCACAAAAAAAAGTATTGATTTTTTTCTCATATTAATTATAATAGACACAAAAAAAGGAGGCTCAATGAAATTAAATGTACTTTTGGTGATCGTGATGATCGTTGCCGCACTGGGCGCATTTGCATCAATAACATTCTCAATTGCTATGACTCAATGCAATCCTTGTTGCATTGCAAGTTCGACTAACAAGACAATCTCTGTCTCTCCTTACACTTCAAGCATGAACATTCTGCTTAATGAATAAGAAGGGAATAGCGTTTCATTGTCTTTTAATTGTTTTACTTTTTATATCAATACACGCCGCTAAACCGACGTGTATTGATTATATAGGCGTCCGTCTTGCAAAGATAGAAACAATGGAGGGTGTCTATACAAAAGAAGTTAATACAGGAAAAGAGAGCGTGAAATCCAAAATCACATTCTATGATGATGTAAAGAACAATAAAAAACATTTGATTGTTTCTGACTCAAAGGGCAGTAAAAACGACATTTTTATTATCAAAGATACGCTTTTTGTAATTGATAAGGATAATAAGACTGTATATTTTATGGAGACAGGGCTTTACGGCGAGATCGGAAAAAAAATGTTCAATATAAATGTCTTTGAATCACTCTCTATTTTAAGCCAGCTGAAGAATAATGATTCAATCATATCAGTCATAGATAAGAATAAAAAGCTTAATGTCAGTTTTCTCTCCGACACTTCAAACCTTATATATTCTGCTGTGAATGTCAGGTTCAACAGTGATTCTGTGCCTGAACTAATAGAAATGTATGACTGGAATAAGAAGGTCATCATGCAACTTCATTACACAAATTATAAGGATGGTCTGCCGAGAGCAATAAAGACTCTCTCCCAGATGCAGGGAATGGTTCTTGAAGAGAAGATTTCAATAAATAAACTCAAGATAAATCAACCCGTAGCTGACAAATATTTCGATTTCACAAGAAAAGGTTTCAAAATGGTCTCTCTTGAAGAGGCAATGAAGCCTTTCCTTGAATAGGCGGGTATAGCTCAATGGTAGAGTGTCAGCTTCCCAAGCTGAAAGTTGCGGGTTCAAATCCCGTTGCCCGCTCTTTTTTATATCTTGACTTTTATAAAGTTAATGTATATAATATAAAAAACAGATGGAGGTCTTAATGAAACGCAACTTTATTTTAACAGGATTAATTCTTGTTTTGCTTACATTGGTCTTCGCAGGATGCGGGCCAAAGATGGCAAATCAGACACAGCTTGATCAGCTGCAGGAACTCAGGAATGCGGCAGATGCATCTGAGGCTCAGGTAAAAGAGTGTCAGGACAAAATAGTCTCTCTTCAGGCAGAAAAAGAACAGCTTCTGAAAGAGATAGACGCACTCAAAAATGAAATTCAAATCTACAAATAAGGAGTGAAAAATGAAATCCAAATTATTCATCATTCTTCTTATTGTTGCTTTCTCGTTCACACTCCTTTCCGCTCAGGAAAAGAAGTTGACTCAGAAAGAGGCTATTGAACAGATAGAGATGGAGCAGGCGCGTCTTGACGAGGCAAACATGAAGCATGAGACATGCAAAGCTCAGGGTGAGCCATTGATGCAGGAAGTAGAAGCTCTCAAACTTGAGAGGGAACAGCTTGCAAATGAGCTTAAAGCTCTTAAAGATGCAAAAAGCTTTTACATTGTGAAGCCGGGCGACTGGCTTTCAAAACTTGCAGACTATAAAGAAGTGTACGGAAACGGCGGATGGAAGAGATGGCCTGAAATATACAAGGCAAACAAGAAACTCATAAAGGATCCTAATTTAATTTATCCTAATTGGAAACTCTCAATTCCAAGGCCGTAATTAAAATTATGGGGTTCAGGCTCAATGCCTGAACCCCAAACAAATTATGATTCATTTAGGCGGCATAACATCAGATTTTTTTGACAGATTCCCTAATTTTAAAGAACTGATAATAACAAATATAAAGGGGTCCATATCGGAAGATGAGGGCCTTTTATATTTTGACGGAAGGCAGGAAGATTTCGACAAACTCAATCTCATTGTCGCAAAACTTATTGAAATGGAATCCGATAAAGGATATATTGAAAGGTCTGATGTGATACATTTGATATCCAAGCTTTTAAATGAAGAGGCACGCGGCAAGGATGCAAATGTATATTATCTTCCAAAGAAAATTCTGAAACCGAGGACTGAAGGGCAGGAGAGGTATGTTGAGGCATTGAATTCTTCGGATATTGCAATATCCATAGGGCCGGCCGGAACCGGAAAGACATTCATTGCAGTTGCAAAAGCTTTAAGCGAACTTTTGAAGAAGAATGTCAGCAGAATAATTCTCACGAGGCCTGCTGTGGAGGCTGGAGAAAGGCTTGGATTTCTACCGGGCGATTTCAAAGAAAAAATAGATCCATACCTCAGACCTTTGTATGATGCGCTTTACGATTTGGCTGACAAGGAGAGGATAGACAAACTCATAAGAGATGGAATTATTGAGATTGCTCCTTTGGCATATATGAGAGGACGCACTCTTTCGAATGCGTATCTGATACTTGATGAAGCGCAGAACACCACATCAATGCAGATGAAGATGTTTTTAACAAGGCTTGGGATGCGCTCAAAAGCGATTATAACCGGAGATGTGACGCAGATTGACCTTTCAATAACTGCTAAGTCGGGTCTTGTCGAACTTGAGCAGATAGTTAAACAGATAGAAGGAATTTCTTTTGTGTATCTCGGAAGCGAAGATGTAGTGAGACATGCTCTTGTCAAGGAAATTATAAATGCGTATTCTGATTTTTCTAAGAGATAAGACAAAAGAGCATCTGCTTGACATTTCCATATTACTTTTATCAATTATATTATTTAATATTTTCTTTCCATACAGCGTTTATACCATTCCAAATCTAAAGAAGCGGGATATTGCTTCACGCGACATAATAGCCCCTATTACTTTTGACCTGCTAAAAAACGCCAATACATTAAAAATGGAGCGTCAGGCGGCATATGATAATGTGCCTCCTGTTTTGATATATGATGAAACCATAACTCAAAAGATACTCTCTGATATTAGAGGGCTTTCTATTCTCCTTGATTCTTTGAAGGGGAATTTATGGAAGCAGGAGAATAAAAAAAAGGCTCTCTCTGACAGTTATCCCAGTTTATCAAAGGAGCTTGTGGAGATTCTTTTCTCTGAAAAGAGCAAAACAGTAGTGGGTTATTCGAATACGGCATTGAAGGAGATACTCTCAAAGGGAGTAATAACCGATAAAGTCGGGATACCTTTCGGCAGAGACAAGAAAATTATTCTTGAGAAAGGCGGAAATGAGATTGGTGTCTCCGAAAATGACATATTTGACATCAATGAGGCGATGCATTTCATAAAACAGGATATAACCTCAAAATATTCATCAAACTCTTATCTGCTTAAATATTCCCTTGAACTGATTCAGTCATTCTTAAAACCGAATCTGTCGGTTGATATTGCGGAGACATCATTTAGAAGGGAGAAGGCGAGAAACGAAGTTCCCCAGAAAATCGGAGTGGTTCTTAAGGGCGAAATAATCGTGAGGGCGAATGAAATTGTTGACGATGCAATAGAAGATAAATTGAACTCACTTCACACATACATGTCTCCGAAGCAGAACACATTTGACAAAGCTCTCAAATTTCTTGTAAAGAACATGATTTTCTTCATAATATTTTTCCTTTACATTTTATTTATAAATTCGCAGTTTAAAAAATTGAATATAAGAAAGAGAGACAAAATTTTCATCTCAGCAGTATTTATCTCAAATCTACTTGTTTACGGATTGTTTTACCAATTTGCACATATTGAATATCTTCTGCCTGTGCTTCTGTCATCAGTGCTTCTCTCTCTGCTTTACAGCAGAACATTTGCTCTTGTTAGCGTGCTTTTCAATCTTTCAGCCCTCATTCTCTACTCAGGACTCAG
This sequence comes from Caldifarciminota bacterium UBA2202, assembly GCA_002327905.1. Lineage (GTDB taxonomy): Bacteria > Hydrothermota > 32-111 > 32-111 > 32-111 > UBA2202. Next base: position 9,530 of record DCUY01000006.1, read on the forward strand.
GATGCACGGACTTCTCGCTCTTCTTGTTTCAAGCGTTTACGCGATTTTCTTAATAAGGGAGAGGGGGAGCAGAAAACACTTTGCATCAGTCATTGTGGGCATAGGATTTGTAAATGGAATATTTGCATTCTTCATCGAATTATACAGAGATTCCACTTTTGGGCAGGCAAGCGTAAGCGCTACTTACGGATTTATGAACGGAGTGATTTCGGTAATTTTTGTTACTGCTGTAATTCAGCTCCTTGAGAGAGGTCTTGGAAGAGTGACGAGAATATCTCTGATGGAGCTCTCTGATTTGAATCACCCGCTTTTGAGGGCTCTCGCGGAGAAGACTTCGGGAACATTTAATCACTCCATGATAGTGTCATCGCTCAGTGAAAAAGCGGCGATTGAAATAAATGCTGATGAACTTATGGCAAAGGTGGGCGGTTACTTTCACGACATCGGAAAAATGGAAAAGCCGGAATATTTTATTGAAAATCAAAACAGGAATTTCAATCCTCATCAATCACTTCCGCCTGAAATATCCGCTACAATAATAAAAGAGCACATTGAGAACGGAGAAAAACTTGCCAAAAAGCATAAGCTACCGTCTCAGGTAACAGCATTTATTAAGAGTCATCACGGCACTTCGTCAATAGAATATTTTCTTGAAAAATCAAAATCGCAGGATGCCATGACTGATGAAAATAAGTACAGGTATGACGGACCTCTGCCGCACACAAATGAAGAGACAATCGTAATGCTCGCAGATTCTGTCGAGGCAGGAGTGCGCTCCCTCTCTAATCCGGATGATCAGTCAATAAAAAGGATTATTGAATCGATTTTTGAAAAAAAACTCAGGGATGGGCAATTCAATGAAAGTGAAATGTCGGTTTCTGACATACTTAAAATAAGGGATGTTTTTCTGAACACGCTTAGGGGAGTCTATCATCCGAGGATTGATTATGGCAATATTGGCAAAGAATAAGATAAAAATATTCAAAAAACCGAAATCCCTCCCTTTCAAAAACAGTGAAATAATCGACTGGTTCAATGACATTCTCCTCATAAACAGCATAGCGGGTGTTCAACTGAATATAATTTTCGTGACTCTTCCGGAAATACAAAATATGAACAGAAAATTCAGAAAGAAAGACAAACCTACGGATGTCATCACATTTTCTATGGTTGAGGGGAAATTCACTCAATATTCCTATGATATGCTCGGAGACATCTATGTATGCCCTGATTTTATAAAGGCAAAGGATTCCAAGAGTGTTTTAAGAAGACTCATTCACGGGCTTCTGCATCTTTTGGGCAATGACCATAAAGGCGAATCCGATCTGAAAAAATTCATAATCCTTGAAGAAAAGTATCTTAAACTGATAAAACTTGATTGATTTATGTTCTTATTGATATTTCTCCTAATAATTCTTATGGCAGGGTCTTTTATATTTTCAGGAAGCGAGACTGTATTCTTTTCTCTGAGCGAGCTCGAGATAAAGAGGCTCATAAGGGAGAAGCACCCTTTAAGCAGAATTTTGAAGGACCTTTCACGCAATAAAACTCCGTTTCTTTCCTCTCTTCTGTTTTTCAATACATTGACAAACATAGCTTTTGCATCTCTCTCGTATCTCTTCTTTGAAAGAATGGGGATAGGAGGAAACGAATACATACTATTAAAAGTGCTTGCAATAACTCTAATACTTCTCATGTTCTGCGAAATCACTCCAAAAGCGCTTGCTCTTGCTAAAAGGGATTCATTTATTTATCTGCTGATTCCGTCATACATGCTGTTTCTGGTCTCTTATCCGTTGATGTCGGCCTTTGGAAAAATTTTCAAACATGAAAGAGCGAATCGTAAATCAAAATTTAAGAGTGAAATGAAGGATGTATTGAGTTATCTGAAGGAGAATGAATCTCATGTCAGGGATGAAGTCGAGTTTTTGGAAAAATACAATCAATTGAAACATAAAGAAATATATTCAATCTGCGTTAAGAGGGAAGGAATAATCTATCTGAAAAGCACTGCCACATTAGTTCAAGCCGGAGCCCTCTTTAAAAAATACAGATTGTCAAGAATTCCCATAGTTATAGAAGATGTGGACACGATTGTCGGAATATTTCACATCAAGGATATGATTCACCTGTCAGGAGATGCCGGCATGAAAGACATTTTGAGAAAGGCTCATAAAATAGATTACAGAACTCCGGTCTTCAAGGTAATGAATTACTTTTTAAAAAATAAAACGCATATTGCGATTCTTGTTGATTCATTGGGGAAGACTTTAGGGCTTGTAACCCTTCAGGATATAGTGGATGATATCATAAAGCCTCTTCAGGAGGATGAATGATACTTGCGCTTATTTTTATTTTTTTTATTGTTCTTCTCTTTATTTTTTCATCAAGCGAGATGTCTTTCATTGCATCTGATAAGCTCTATGTAAAAATAAGGGCGAGAAACAGCAAAAGATACAAAATGCTCTATGACATTCTTTTAAAGCCGAAAATATACCTTTACACTATTCTTGTCGGATATAATATAGCGAATGTGGTTCTGACAACAATAGCGGAATCGGTATTTATAAAACACGGAAGCATATCGAATTCCCTGATACTGTCATTTTCAGTCTCTGCGGTGGTGCTCTTGTTCGGAGAAATCGCTCCAAAGTCCATAGCCTCAAATTATCCTGAGAAACTCGCTCTTGGCTACACGCCTTTAATAAGAGTTCTTTACATTCTCCTATTCCCGATAATTTTTGTCTCCTCATCAGTGGCTGAGCTTCTTATAAGGATATTTAAGAAAAATATATATTCCGAAGAAAAATCCCATTTAAGCGCTACAGATGTGGAGCAGTTGATATTGAGCAATGTTGATATATCGACTTCAGTTGAGTATGAATCTAAAATGCTGAGAGGTATCTTTGAATTCAGCGACAGGAATGCCTCTGATGCCATGATACAGAGAAAAGAGGTATTTTTCATAGATGCAAATGAAAATATTGAAAATGTCAAAGCGAAAATAAAAGAACAGAAAAAAATATATACAAGATACCCTGTATATGAATCTACGGAAGACAATGTAATAGGCATAATAAATGTGAATGACCTTGCAGTTGAAAATCCTTCAAAGGTGAAGCAGATTTTAAGAAAAGTGCTCTTCGTGCCTGAGACTCTTACACTGGACATTGTCCTTATAGAGATGAAGAATAACGCGACTCACATGGCTATGGTTATAGACGAATACGGCGGAGTGGCTGGAATGGCGACTTTTGAAAACATAATTGAAGAGCTCATAGGAGATATTTCGGATGAGTATGATCTTGACGATGAAGCAGAGGAGATAGACGGAAAAATACTCTTATCAGGAGATGAAAAGGTGAGGGAAATTAATGAAGAGTACAATTTAAAATTGCCTCTATCGGATGAATATGAGACTCTTGCGGGGCTTCTCATGTTCAAACTCGGCAGAATACCTCAGGAGGATGATATTGCATCATTTAAAAATATATGTAAAATAAGAGTTGCAAAGGTTGTCGGTTTTTCAGTAAAACAAATTGAACTTGAAAGGGTGAACGCAAATGAAAAATAATTACAAAGATTTCTTTTATATGGCAGTGGGAATCATCCTGTGTCCTGTCGCGTATGCATTCTTTTTGGTGCCTGCCAAAATCAATACTGGAGGCATATCGGGAATTTCGATGATTCTTCATCATATTTTCGGCACTCCATTCGGAGTTGTCCTTCTCATTGCAAATGTGCCCCTCCTGATAATAGGCATAAAACAGTTCGGCTCAATTTTCGGAGTGCGCACCGTTGTTGCGGTTCTTCTGATAAGTTTGCTCTCCGACTTGTTCGCATACAGACTCAAGTTTATGACTTTCTCGGGAAATACTGTTCTTGCGGCAATATACGGAGGAGTCTTCCTCGGTATAGGACTTGGAATGATTTTCAAAGGCAGAGGAAGCACAGGAGGCTCTGATATAATAGGCAGGATAATGAGCAAGTATTCCTCATTCTCTGTCGGTTATTCTATTTTCATAATTGATTCAATTATAATTTCAATTTCAGGGCTTGTCTTTAAGAATTACGAACTGATTCTATATTCGTTTATAACTCTTTTCTTATCAAGCAAAGTGATAGACATAGTGCTTGAAGGGCAAGATTATGCAAACGGGGTCTTTATATTCACAAATCATCCAGATGATATTTCAAAATCAATAATGACAAACCTTTCGCGCGGAGTCTCTGCATTCAAGGGATTGGGAATGTACATGAAGGAAGACAAGCTTGTTTTATACTGCGTGGTTTCAAAGAGGGAGATTTCAATTCTCACACAGCTTATTGAATCTGTCGATAAAGACGCATTTGTGGTGGTGACGAATGTTCATGAAGTTTTAGGAAAAGGATTTCCGAGAAGAACATGAAAGAGGGATATGTAAAATCGGAATGTCTGGTGATAAAGAAGAGCAGATTCAAGGAATCGAGCGCTCTTGTTGAAATATTCTCTCCATTGCTCGGAAGGCATGTGTTGGTTGCAAGAGGAATCTACAGAAAGAAGAAGAGTCTCTCATCTCATCTTGAGCCCTTGTCAGTGAACAATATCGAATTTTTCTATAAAGAGGGGCGTCAGATGCACACCATCACAAGAGCGGAGCTTATATTCTATCCGGAGAATATTCTAAAAGACCTTGAAGCATTCGGTTATGCGGCAAAATCACTTAAAATTCTAAGAAAACAGGAGTATCCGACTGAGAGCATTAAAGCCCTGTATAAGACAATGAGGGATTCGATAATGAGATTTAATAATGAAAGCAACACAGGTCTGGTTTATCTTGATTTTCTGCGCACATACCTCTACCTTGAAGGGCATTTGAATGAACTTTATATGAAGGATGAAAGGTTTGAAGGAGAGTATGATGAAAAGAGAATTGCAAAGACCATTAACCATTTTGAAGGAATTATAAAAAGACATGAGGACTAAAGAGTACTGCGGAGTTTTATTTGACCTTGACGGCACAATAACGGATTCAAAAGAGGGGATTCTTGATTCTCTTGAATATTCTCTGAAAAATACCGAGGCGGCTGGAATGTCAAGGGAGTCCCTGCAGGATTATATAGGAGAGCCGTTAAAGATTATTTACGGGGAAATCTTCAAAACTGATGATTCTAAAATAATTGACGAAGCAATTGTGAGATACAGGGATTACTTCGCAAGAAAGGGAATAAGCAACAATAAAGTCTATCCGCATATTTCCTCTCTGCTTATGAATATCCGCAAAGAGAGGAAGATGGTCTTCCTGACTACCATAAAACCACGCATATATGCGAGAAGAATACTCGAAATGTACGGACTCTTGGATTATTTCACCGATGTCTTCGGAAGCGAAATGGACGGAAGAAACTCCACAAAGAAGGAACTGATATCTCTTGCATTGGAAAAATGGAAAAAAAAATGCGGCGGAAATTTATTGATGGTGGGTGACAGGGACTCTGATATTGAAGGAGCAGAGCAGAACAATCTTGATTCAGTGGGAGTAAAGTACGGATATTCAAAGCCAAAAGAGATTGAAAATGCTCATCCCACATACATTGCAGAGACGCCTGAGGAGCTTTTGATTCTCTTTAAGAAATTAAAACTAATAAGGGGGGATATATGATTGAGATGTGTTTTGACATTGAAACAATAGGATGCGACTGGAGCAAACTTGACAAGGGGACGCAGGAGTATCTCAATGGACGGAGCAGAGAAGATGAAAAGGCGGAAGATATGCTCGGGCTAAATGCCATGACAGGTGAAATAGCGGCAATATCAATTTTGAACAATGAAAAAAAAGAGATAGAGACATTTTATCAGAGCAGGGAGGAGAATCTTTTTACAGCGGCATCTGATTTCAAGAAAGATGATTATTATTACAGGTTCAAAGTGTGCACTGAAAAAGAGATAATTAAAGCATTCTATGAAAGGATACGGAATGCGGCTAAGTTCATTACATTCAACGGACTTAAATTCGACTGCCCGTTTATTTCTCTCAGAGCATCGCTTCTTGAGGTGAAGCCCACAAGGAATATAAATACAAACAGGTTCAGACGCGATGAGCATATTGACCTTTTCGATGTTTTGACATTCTACGGCTCAGCTAAGGGTATGAATCTTGAGACATACTGCAAAACATACAAAGTGTCAAATCCCAAAGAAGAGGGAATATCTGGAAAAGAAGTGCAGAAGTATTTCAATGAAAAAAAATACAGGGAAATTGCAGAATATTGCTCAAGGGATGTCTTCTCAACATACTCGCTCTATAAAAAAATAAAGGATTATCTGCTGTAATTTTTTACTCTGTTTCTTCCGTTTTTCTTTGCGTCATAGAGAGCTTCATCAGCCATTTTAATCAATTCAATCTTATTGTCAGTATCTGTCGGGAAGACTGCATATCCTATGCTTGAAGTTACTTTCAGATTTTCATTTAAAGATTCATGTATCAGGGGAGTCTCTTCAATCCTTTTTCTGATGAGTTCAAGCACAGTTATAGGAGATTCATCAGTTATGTTTGAAAGAATTATGACAAATTCCTCGCCTCCGTATCTGGCTACAAGGTCAGTCTCCCTCAAAGATGAGGATAATATTTTTGAAAGATGTTTCAGAACAAGGTCACCCACCTGATGACCGTATGTGTCATTGAATTTCTTGAAAAAATCAATATCAACAAGAGCCAGAGCTATTCTGCTGTTTGTCCTCTTTGCGCTGTTTATCATTTTTATAAGCTCTTCCTGAAAATATCTGTGATTATACAGATTTGTCAAACCGTCTTTTATTGATAATTCCCTTGTCTGCTCATATAGCATTGATTTCTCCACAGCTGTCTTTGAAATATCCGATATGAAATTCAGAACAATCTCCGCAGTAGCGGATATGTCTATATTCTTTTTATCTGAGGCAAAGAGAAAATAATCCACTCTTCCTCCTGTCTGGAAAATAGGCATTGAAAGAGCAAAATCCATTTTTTTAAGATTCTCTCCTTTATAGAGTAGCGGAAGAGGTATCTCCCTCTTCATCAGACTTTTCTTGTAAAATATCTCACTCTCGGATGAAGCAAGATAGAGAAAGGAGTTCTCAACTTTGAAAGTCTTGTTTATTTTGTCTTTGGAGGAAGAGAACAAAAGACCGGCATCAGCCCCCTCAGTTGAAACGACAAAAGATGAAGTGACTGGGAAAAATTTAGAGACAGCTTCGGTTATGATTTCAAGAATCTCCTTGAATATGAGAGTGCGGCTGAGTTTGTGGGCAAAATCATTCAGCAGAGAAAGATAAGTAGCTTCAGTCTTTGCCTGCTCCGCATACTGTGCGAAGCTGAATATTCTGCTTATCTCATCTGCAAAGAGCTTGGATGTCTCAATATTCTTCACAGTAAAGCGGTTTTCATCATCTGAATCAAAATATAAAATGCCTGAAACATGGTTGCCGTAGAGAACCGGAACAGCTACAACAGAGCGTATTATTCTATCGTCGCCATAGAGGCACAGATTTTTAGGATCGCTTATAAAGAGATTGTCAGTGAATTCTTTTTTATTTTGCACAATCCAATACAATATGCTGTTTCTATTGGGAATGGATTTTTTTAAATTCAAAGGAGCAGTAGATACGCCGTTTTCAATGTAAAGCATATCATTCTCCTCATCATATATCATAAAAACAACTGTGCGGGCATCTATGCATTTTGCAGCTATTTCGACAATTGAGCAGACAGCCTCTTCAATCTGCGTGATTATTTTTCTTCCGTAGGATGTCTCGTCCTCCATAACCCTCTCCTTGTTCGGCATGAAAGGAGAGATGTTTATTATGTTGCTCTTTGCGTTATAATTGTCAAATTGCTTCTTCATCGTATCTGAGACGCTTCTTTCTTTAAAGATGAAGTACACTGCCGCAACATTTATTAGGACAAGAGATGAGAGGATCAGCATGTCAATGGCGTTATAAAATGCAATGATGAATAAAATTGAAGAGACCGAAGAGGATATAATTGCAAAAACAGTCTTTTTCAAATCATGCTTCAAAAATATAAGAATCACAGGAAAAAGAAGAGAGGCAAAATAACCGAGAAATCTGAAGTCGGTCGGAAGGAAAGGCAGAAGAAAGAGAAAAACAATGAGAAAATATAAGTGGACTTCGAAAAACTTTTTATTAAGAGCATATAGAGATAGGCAGAGAAATTGAATAACTACAATGATAATTAACAGGAATAGCGGAACGGAGAAGCTTGAAAACATATTAAAGAGAAATGATAAGAGAAACAAGAGTATTACAGCAAGTCTCTTAATGATTTTATCCATTCTGTTATTATAATACTCCTCTTTTTTTAGTCAATAGCGGAGGAATTGACAAATCCATTAAATTTGATATACTATTTGAGGTTATGTCAGGTGAAAGCCATCCAGACCAAGGATGGCTTTTTATGTTTAAAAATATTCTGTTTGTAATTGATGTTCAAAACTATTTTTTCCGCCCTGATTCAAAGGCATATATAAGTGAATCCAAAATAATTCTAAAGAAAATAAACCGCGCAGTCGAATTTTTCAATTTGAACGGCGGATGCGTGCTTTATACCAGATTTATAAATCCGAAAGAGGCAAATAGCAGAATGGCATCTTGGTGGAGGCATATGCCTGACAAAGAGGGGAGTCTTCTCTTTTCCGGCCTTGAAATAAGTGAAAATGCTTTTGTGTATGAAAAAACATCTTACTCCGTCTTTAAAAATGAAAATATCCTTGAAACTGTAAAAAATATAGCGCCTGATAGGATATTTTTCACAGGCGTAATGACTCACCTGTGCGTGGAATCCTCAGTAAGGGATGCATTTGAGTTGAATTATAATCCGATTGTAATTTCAGACTGTTGCGCTTCAAGCAAAAAAGACTTTCATTTATCAGCTTTGAATATAATGAAGCATGGATTTGCAAAAATAGTTGAGTGGAAAGATGCTACGGAAGAATATTTTTGATGCAGTGATTATAGGTGGAGGGTGCGCCGGAACAGGAGCGGCTCTGAAGCTGAGGGATTACAGCAGAAATGTTCTGGTGATAGAAAGGAAAAGAATAGGGGGCTTGATTTATTACGCGCACAGAGTTTCAAACATGCCTTTTTTCAAAAATGAAACCGGGATATCCGTGTGCAGAAGAATGGAATGCTTTTTAATAGATTCAGGATTGCCTGTTTTATTTGCAGAAGTATATGATGTAAAAAAAACATTGGAAGGTTTAGTGAAACTGCGCACTTCAGAGGGAGATATAATAACAAGATATGCTCTTTTTGCCACAGGGCGAATGCCTGTGAAATATGAAAAAGAATCAAAGAGAATAAAGTATTTTCATGACGAAATAAAAGAAGGAGAGACCGCTGTCATAGGCGGCGGAGAAGTTGCAGTTTCTCAGGCGATTTCTCTTAAACAAAGGGGCTTGACTGCTGATATTTTTACCCGTTCAGGCTTGAAAAATGTAAATTCTGCGCTTAAAAGAGAAGCAGATATGGAGAATATAAAAATAATTCATGCGGGAGAGTCGCTGAAATTCGGCGAATCATCTGATAAAGTTATAGTTGCGTACAGGGCAAAAGACGAAGAAATAATTCTATTATATGACAATCTTCTTTACTCCTGCGGAAGAGAGCCCGTAATGCCTCAAACAGATTTCAATATAAATGACGAACATATAAGCAGAGCAGGAACAGTAAAAAAAGAATTTCCTTCTCAATGCGACGATGCATTCAAAGATGGAGAAGCGGAAGGTATGAAAATAGGATTGAAACTAAGGGGGGAATAATGAATGTGATATCAAAAAATGAAGTTGAAGGAGTGGCAAAAGTTTACATCGCAGATTTAATAGACGGCCTGATTGAATTTGTAGATGTAGAGCCTGAAATGAAAGGAGATTGTGTGCGGAAGTGGGTTATTATTCTGTCAACGCAGATAGGATGTCCTGTAAAATGCTTAATATGCGATGCCGGACATGAGTATGTCAGAGACCTTACAGCAAAGGAGATGCTTTCGGAGATTGAGTATATAGTCAGTAGCAGAAGATTTGACACCGCAAAGATAAACAAGTTCAAAATCCAGTTTGCCCGTATGGGGGAGCCCGCATTAAATGACTGTGTAATTGAAGCTCTTGATGAACTTTATAAATTACATCCGAATGTTATTCCCTGCGTATCAACAATTGCTCCTGAAGGAAGAGATAAATGGTTTGAAAACCTGCTTCATATCAAAGAACATTACAATGACTTTCAACTACAGTTTTCAATTATGAGCACAGATGAGATAAAAAGAGATGAAATAATAAGATATCCCAAAAAAAGTTTTAAGTGGATAAATGAATATGGAGCCAGATTTGCGGCGAAGAGCAAAAGGAAGCCTGTTTTAAATTTTCCATTGAACAGTGAATTTTCAATTGATCCTGAGATACTGAGAGAAGAGTTTGACCCTGAGAAGTTCATATTAAAACTGACGCCTGTGAATCCTACTGATACTGCAAAAAAATATCGCATGTATCAGGATTCATCACTGCAAAGTATAGATACTGCTCTCTCTTCAATCGCCGAAGGCTTAAATAAATCAGGATTTGAAGTCATCATATCAATCGGAGATTTGAATGAGAATATTGCATTGAGCAATTGCGGACAGTCGGTTCTGAAATTGCTTGATAAAGGGCTATATGCTTGACTTTTAAGTATTGTTAACTATAATAACTATCTCATAAGGACACACATTGGATTTAAAGATAAAAGACATCAGTCTATTATTAAATGTAAATGAAAAAGAAATCATGCGCCTCATAGAGAGGAGGGAGATTCCTTTCTATAGGATAAACAGACATTTCCGCTTTAATAAAGGAGAGATAAGCGAATGGATTTTAAGAAAGGGAGGAGGAATAACAGGCGAATTTGTCAAATTGCAGAACATTTCAAAACCGGCCTATCTTACTGAGCTGATTAAAAATGGAGGAATTTACTATAATATTGAAGCTGATGATATCAAAAGCGCTCTTGCAAATATCGTAGAACTCCTTCCCCTGTCCGAAAACATAAACAGAGAGACGCTTCTCTCATACCTTTTGGAGAGAGAAGAAATGATGCCCACCTACATAGGAAAAGGCATATCCGTTCCACATCCGAAGAAACCGATTATTTCGGAGACTGACATGCAGATGGTTGCAATATGCTTTTTGAAGAACAGATTCGCATACGGGAAAGCAGGAGAGGAGCTCCATACTCTGTTTGTGATAATCTCTTCAAATCAGGCGAATCATCTAAAGACGCTCTCTTTGATTTCATATATGCTTCAAAAAAACGAATTTGCCGAGATACTCGAAAAGAGGTCGTCAAAAGAGGAGATAATCTTTGAAATTGAAAAACAATTGATGAGGGAGAAGCTTTGAAACTCTACTTTCTCTCTCTCTTTGTTATTTTTATCGGCACATTTATAAATCTATTTATAAAAAATGAAAGGAAGACATTTGTATCTCTCATTACAATGCTTGTAAGTTCTGCAGTCGGGATGATTCCCGCTTTAAACATTCTATTTTCAGGAGCAGTTAGCGAAATAAGATTGTCTGCAGGATATCCGATAGGGGACATTGTTTTAAGGATGGATCCTCTTTCGGCATTCTTCCTTGTTCTGATTTATTTAGGTTCAATCGTCTCTTCAATCTATGCTGTTGATTATCTAAAAAAATATTCCGATAATCCTCAGTTCTCTCTTGTCTCCTTTTCATTCAATCTGCTTATACTGTCAATGCTTCTTTTGGTGACAATGCAGAATATTTTTGCTTTTCTCATGGTGTGGGAGGCAATGTCATTGACTTCATTTTTATCCATTCTTCTGGAGGGCGAAAAACGCGAAACAAGAAGAGCCGCTTTGGAATACTTTGTCTATATGGACATAAGTTTTGTTATGATTCTAACGGGTTTTCTTATAATGTCTGATGCCATGAAAACAACAGAAATAATGCGCTTTGCAGAATACTTCCAAAGCAATTCAAAATACTCATCATTAGTATTTATTCTTCTATTCTTCGGATTTGCCGTTAAAGCAGGTTTCGTTCCGTTTCATAATTGGCTTCCAAAGGCTCATCCGGCTTCACCTTCGCATGTCTCCGGTTTTATGTCCGGAGTAATGCTTAAAATGGGAATATACGGAATAATGAGATTTTCATTCTTTCTGGACAAACCTGCTCTGTCTGAAGTTTTGACAGTTTTATTTGTTTCATACATAACCGCGCTTTTAGGAATTTTATATGCAATATTTGAAAAGGATATTAAAAAACTTCTTGCATTCTCATCAATTGAAAACATTGGAATAATAGGAATAGGCATCGGGCTATTTCTTCTCGGGAAAAGATATGACAATCAGTTGATATCTTTACTCGGAATTTCAGGGGCTTTAATGCATTCTTTCAACCACTCTGTATTCAAACCCCTGCTGTTTTTCGGAGCAGGCTCAATATATTTGAAGACTCATACAAGAAATATTGAAAAACTCGGCGGCATATTGAAGTATCTGCCTCTGACATCATATATGTTTATTGCAGGAAGTATTGCGATATCAGGACTGCCGCTACTAAGCGGATTCATGAGTGAATTGCTACTCTACTTCTCGGCGATCGAGGGAGTAAGGAGCTCTCTGATTCAGATTACAGCTGTATCAATAGTCACTATTGCCGTTCTTGCCTTTATTGGGACAATGGCTCTTCTCTGCTTCACAAAAGTAATAGGAATAATGCTTCTCGGCGCCAGAAGAAGCAAAGAAGACCCTCAGATGAAGGATGATATGAAATATTCTCTTTTAAGCATGATTATTCTCACTGTCATCATAATATTTGTGGGGTTCTTTCCGCAGTATTCAATTCTTCTTATAAAGCAAACTGTTTTACATTCATCTTCTTCATTCTCGCTTTCTCTATTTGATTCAATAAGAGAGAGTCTTGAGAAAGTGTCTTTTGTCTCTTTTATTTTCATTCTTATATTCATAGGGATATTCACTCTCAGGCAGATTCTTCAGAAAAATAGAAAGAAAATCGTGGAAAAAGTGTGGGACTGCGGATATCAGAGGGGAAGTGCGCGTATGGAGTACACAGGAGCATCGTATGTGGAGCCGCTTAAAAACATAACATCCGTATTGATAGTTGAAAAAAAGACTGACATTGACATAAAAGAATATTTTCCGCATGCGAAGGATATTGAAGGAAGCAGGGAAGATTTTTTTGAAAAATATATGATAAATCCTTCCGTCAAGTTCTTAAAGAGAGTCTTTGACATGTTCTCCGGAATTCAGAGGGGCTCCACTCAGCAGTATATTCTGATGGGCATGGTTTTCCTCATAATCTCGCTTTTAATACTGATATGGAAATAATATGCATATAATAATTTCAATTTTCATGATTCTTACAGTTCCGTTTCTCTTCGCCGGGCTTATAAATGTAGTGAAATCATACTGGGCAGGGAGAATGGGTCCATCTCTGTTTCAGCCGTTTTATGATTTTATTAAACTTCTGAAGAAATCTGAGGCGATTGGCAGAAGAACTACGGAAATATTTTCACTCGGTCCTGTCATATATCTTTCATCTGTTTTAACTGCAGTTCTCTTTGTCCCATTCGGGTTCAACAGGTCTCTCTTTTCATTTTCAGGCGATTTTATTTTCTTTGCATATATAATGGCGATGGGAAATTTTTTCATGATCCTGTCTGCAATGGACACAGGTTCGAGTTTTGAAGGCATGGGAGCGAGCAGAGAGGCGGTCTTTTCACTCTTTATCGAACCTGCTCTCTTCATCATACTTGCTTCTTTTATTTATCTCTCTGGAAAGACATCAATATCAAGCATGATTTCTGCGCTCAATTTTACAAATTCATACACTATAGTGGCATCCATTCTTGCAATATTGGCTTTTTTCATAATGATTCTTTCAGAAGGAAAGAGAGTGCCTGTGGATGATCCGAATACGCATCTTGAACTCACAATGATACATGAGGTGATGGTTCTTGACCATTCAGGAGCAAGCCTTGCATTTGTGAATTATGCCACATATCTTAAAATGACAATATTCAATGCTCTCATATCTTCAGTCATATTCATTGAGTCGGGGATTTTTTATTCTATAGCGGGATTTCTCGCTGTAAATGTTCTGTCTGCATTTTTAGTGGGAACTCTTGAATCAACCTTAGCCAGATTCAGAATGTCGCACATCCCGCAGTTTCTGCTTCTGCTTATCGGTATTGCAATCTTCATTATATCATCTGTTCTGATGGGTCGGCAGAGAGGAATCTGATGTATTACGGACTTCTTGTGCTCTTCGCTCTGACTGTAATTTACTTCTCTGTGACCAGCAGATTAAGGGCTTATGTCAATGCTCTTGCCGCGCAGGGAGTGATTCTGTTTCTGATCGTTTTGGTAAATATGAAAGAGACGAATTTTCAAAGCGTAATTCTAATTCTCATTGAAACAATAGGATTTAAAACGATTCTTATACCTTATATATTGAATAAAATAATTTATCAGAATGAAGCATCGAGAGAGATTGATGCTGGTCTGTCCAACTTTTTCTCAATACTTGCAATGATTGCAATATTCTCATTCGGATTCATACTCTCATTTTGGACAAAAGAGGTTCTTGAATATTCCAATCCTTTTCATTTCGGTGTGGCATTCTCTTCAATAATAGCCGGAATGTATATTATTCTCACTAAAAAACGGCTTATTACGCACATAATGGGATATATGGTCTTTGAAAACGGAATCTTTCTCTTTTCATTGACTCTGCTGAAAGAGATGCCTCTCATAGTGAATCTCGGAGTGCTTCTTGAACTTTTCATGATTATATTTGTTTCAGGTTTCTTTGTGACAAAGATAAAGGAGAGCTATAATGACGATAACATTGACAATTTAACGGATCTGAGGGACTGATGCTCTATTTTATTCTGCCACTTCTGTTCTCCTTAATATCGTTTACTGCAAAGAGAAAGAATATAGATTACATCATTCTTGTCTCAAATTCTGTTTTGAATGCAATATTCACTGTTTACATTGTCTTCATAGCAAATATCAATTTGAAATATTTTGCGGTTGATGCAATCAGCAAACCGTTTCTTCTGATTCTCTCTATTGTCTTCTTCTCTTCATCCCTCTATTCAATATATTTTCTCAAGAAGAGGGAGATTGACGAAAGGTGGCATTCGATTTACACTTTATGCTTCATTCTCTTTGACTCTTTGATGATGCTCTCGCTCATGTCTGTCCATATAGGACTTTACTGGGTTCTCTTGGAGGCGACGACTATTCTTACTGCTCCTCTTATTTATTTCAATAAAACCAAGCATTCTCTCGAAGCGGCGTGGAAGTATGTATTCATCTGTTCAATAGGTATTGCAATCGGATTTATAGGCATAATCTTCCTTTCAATCACATTCCGTCATTCGGAATCACTCTTCTTTGCGGACTTTTACGGGTACTCTGACCCTGTTTCGTCATTATTCTTAAAAATAGCATTTCTATTCATTATAGTGGGATTCGGAACAAAAGCGGGTCTGGCACCTCTTCATTTCTGGCTTCCTGACGCGCATTCCGAAGCTCCCTCTCCTGTCTCTGCAATGCTCTCGGCTACACTTCTAAATACTGCCATGATAGGTATAATCAGAGTTCTCAAAGCAATGTATATTTTCAAAGAGCAGTATTTTGCAAATACAATGCTTCTGCTGATGGGATTCATGTCGCTCTTTGTCAGCGCAGTCTTTATATTGAGAATAAAAAATTATAAAAGGATACTCGCTTACTCTTCAATTGAAAACATGGGAATAATAGCAGTTGCTTTGGCAAGTGGTGGCGCAGGAATTCTCGCAGGAATAATCCATACCGTGTCTCACTCTCTTCTTAAAGCATCACTGTTTTTGACATCAGGAAATATTCTGGACAGGTATGAGACAAAGCACTATGATGAAACAGGACCTGTTATGAAGGACATGAAAATGACAGGCATAGTCTTCGGACTGTCAGTTTTCGGAATTCTCGCCATTCCGCCTTCACTGTCATTTTTGAGTGAATTCAAAATAATGTCAGTCTTTATAAGCGGAAAGAATTATTTTCTTATGGTTCTGTTCATGCTTCTTCTTACAGTTGTTTTTTACGGATTCATAAAAATGCTTCTAACAATGATGTTCGGGGAAAAAGATTTTTCAGCCGTAAAAAAAGAGTATATTCTGCAGATTCTTCCTCAGATGCTTCTTTTAATCTTTGCATTCGGTCTTGGATTGTTCATGCCTTCGGCAGTGAAGCAGATTCTTCTTGATGCGGCAAATTGGATAGGCGGATAATATGGAATCTGTAAAACTCAGGAACCAGCAGAAGATTGAAAAGAGAATGATTCCGGATTTGAACATAGGACAATTTATAGATTTTGCAAAAAAATCAATAGACTCGTCTTTAAGATGCCTTCTCTTCTTCGGAGTGAAAGAGAAAGATAATGTGAGAGTCTATCTTGCCATGTCGGACGATTCCAATTCGATCATTCATTTATCTTCGGTTCTCTTTGAAAAAGGCAGTAATAAATATGAATCACTGACAAATTACCATCCTTCTTTCAATATGTTTGAGAGGGAATTGTACGAAGATTTCGGAATTCTTCCGGAAAATCATCCCTTCCTCAAGTGTGTGAGATATCCGCATGAAAGACATGATAAGAGTAACATTATACATGATTATCCTTTCTATGATATAAACAGCGAAGAGGTTCATCAGGTCGCTGTTGGTCCCGTGCATGCAGGAGTTATAGAACCCGGGCATTTCAGATTTTTATGCGCAGGAGAAAAGATTCTCCACCTTGAAATACAGCTTGGATATCAGCACAGGGGAATTGAAAGAATGATGGAGAGGGGTAGCATATTCAGAAAGATGCAGACAGCGGAGTCAATTGCAGGGGACACTGTAATAGGCCACGGATACGCTTATGTTCAGCTGATGGAATCGCTTCTCGGATTCGATGCGACCAATGAGACTCTTCTTGAAAGGGCTGTAGCACTTGAAATGGAGAGAATAGCAGTTCATGTCGGAGATATCGGAGCCATTGCAAATGATGTGGCATATATGATAGGAAATGCAGTCTCAGGAGCCAACAGAACATATGTTATAAATACTATGCTCGCAATATGCGGAAGCAGATTCGGAAGAGGATTTTTGAATGTGTGCAGAAATAATTTCAGAATTGATTCGGAAAAAAGAGAACTCATAAGAAAAAATTTAAGAATGGTGAGGGAGAACATGGAGCTTCTCTGCGAAGAGATGTTTGACTCTCCGTCAGTTCTTTCAAGACTGGAAAATACCGGAATAGTTACAGTCAAGCAAGCTCAGGAATGCGGTTTTACAGGAATGGCAGCGCGTGCGTCAGGACTCAAAATTGATTCAAGAGCCGACCATCCTTTTGGAGCATACAAAAAATATCCTGTACACACACTCACTCTTGACACAGGTGATGTATTTGCAAGAGCATATCTCAGATATATTGAAATACAGCAGTCAATGAATTATATTGATGAAATTCTCACGCTCTTCAAAGATGAAACTGAGAAGAGAGAAAATACAAAATTAAATATTCCTGAAAATGTCTTTGCGCTCTCAATTGTCGAAGGGTGGAGAGGCGAGACAGTTCATGCGGCGGTGACTGATGAAGAGGGAAATGTGAGGTACAAAATTAAAGACCCTTCATTCACAAACTGGTTTGCTTTGGCTCTCTCTGTGCGCGGGAACGGAATATCCGATTTTCCTCTGTGCAACAAGAGCTTCAATCTGTCATACTGCGGGAATGACTTGTGAGGTGAAAAATGTTTGAAAGCATAAAAATATCATTAAAGCAGGGGCATCAGTACATAAAAGATGTAAGGAATGCAAAAGTGAATGAAATGTTCAGAGGTTTCCCTGAAATTAAAAAAAGCGCGATTGAAGAAAAAGAAATAGCCGGTCTATGTCAGTCGGATGCATTAAAATCAACTCCGCTTTCAATAGACCTCGGCAGATGCACATTGTGCGGAGAGTGCGAAAGAATACTCGGAAGAGATATTCTGAAATTCACCGAAGAACACAGAATGGCGTGCGATGAAAGGGAAAAACTTATAATAACACGCGAAACAAAGTATGGATCATGGGCAAAAGATGCGGTTAAATCCAGAGATGAAATAAGAAGGATATTCGGACATTCGCTGAAACTGCGCTCAGTATCGGCGGGAGGATGCAATGGGTGCGAAATGGAGCTGACTGCATGCTCAAATGTCAATTTTGACATGGGGAGATTCGGAATAGAGGTTTCTGCAAGCCCCCGTCATGCTGACGGGATAATCATCACAGGCCCTATTACGGAGAATATGGCTACAGCTCTTGAAGACACATACACAGCTGTTCCTGACCCGAAAATTATAATACTTGCAGGCGCCTGCGCAATTGACAAGGGAATCTTTTGTCAGTCGGATGCTCTTAACAGAGATTTTCTTAAAAATCATAAAATAGATTTATACTTGCCCGGATGCCCTGTCCACCCATTGACAATCATCAATGGAATATTGAAGATAATAGGTGATAGGTAAATACATCTCGCCGCACGCGGGAGTAGCGTCGGCTCACACACTTC
>DCUY01000114.1 GCA_002327905.1 Caldifarciminota bacterium UBA2202
TTGTAACTGAAATATTAGAATAAGGACTAAAAATGAGAGATTTAATCAGCTATTCATGCGGAGAATGCAAAAGGAAAAATTATGTTGGAACAAAGAACAAAAAAAAGAATCCTGACCGCTTGGAAGTGAAGAAATATTGCAGATTCTGCAAGAAACACACAATGCATAAAGAGTCAAAATAACTTGAATAGGGCAGTAGCTCCAACTGGTAGAGCGCCGGTCTCCAAAACCGGATGCTGGGGGTTCAAATCCCTCCTGCCCTGCTCTTAAAGGAGATGTTTATGTGGTGGAAGAAATTTGTCGAGTATTTGCGTGAAGTGAAAATCGAAGTAAAAAAGGTTGTAATGCCGGACAAAAAATCACTATGGGGCTCTACATTTGTAGTAATCGTAGTCTCATTGGTCTTAGGTCTTGCAGTAGGGCTTTTTGACTTACTCATTTCAAAGGGCATTTCGCTCTTTACGAGGTAATCATGGAATGGTTTATACTACAGGTTTACACAGGCTATGAAAAGAAGGCAAAGCGCCTGATTGAAGAGGAATTGAAGACAAGCAATCTGGAAAATAAGATAGCAAATGTTTTTATTCCTGCCGAGTTTGTCGGTAAGATTATCAAGAGCAAAAAGGTTGTTGTCGAGAGAAATCTCTATCCCGGATATGTGTTCATTCAGATGGAAGACACAAAAGAGATGGCGCAGTTTATCGGCTCCATTTCAGCTTTGAGCACATTTATTTCGGGAAGGAAGAAACCTGTAAAACTGAAACCGAGCGAAATAAAAATGGTTGAGGAGCTTTTGAAAAACAAAGACTCGATCAGAGAAGTTCTTGAAATACCTTTCAGAGCGCAGGACAACATAAAAATTATCTCCGGACCGTTCCGCGATTTCAACGGAGTTGTTGAAGAGATATATCCTGAAAGAGAAAAAATGAAAGTCACAGTAACAATATTTGGTAGGTCAACTCCTGTTGAATTATCATTCACGCAGGCAGAGCTTATCGGAAAATAAACCCAACAAGGGGGAGATAAATGGCAAAGAAGGTTGTAGCGATCGTTAAACTGCAGGTTCCCGGAGGAGCGGCTACGCCGGCACCGCCGGTGGGACCAATACTTGGTCAGCACGGAATAAACCTGATGCAGTTCTGCAAGAATTTTAATTCTAAGACAGAAAAGCAGAAAGGCTTGATTATTCCATGCGTGATAACAGTTTATCAGGACAAATCCTTTACATTTATCACCAAGACCCCTCCTGCAGCGATACTTCTTTTGAAGGCTGCCGGACTTGAAAAGGGCTCAGGTGTGCCCAACAAGACAAAGGTCGGAAAGGTGAAAATGGAGGACGTCAGGAAAATTGCAGAGCTCAAAATGCCGGATCTGAATGCAAAGGATCTGAAGGGCGCCATAAGCATGGTAAAGGGAACTGCAAGAAGCATGGGCATCACCGTGGAGGAATAATGAAAGCAAAACGAGTAAAAGAAAATGTGAAACTCGTGGACAAAACAAAGAGATATTCAATTGATGAAGCAATTGATATAATGAAAGCCACGAAAAAAGTAAAATTCGATGAAACTGTTGAGATAGGAATGTCTCTCGGAGTGGATCCGAAAAAATCCGACCAGATGGTCAGAGGAGCAGTCACTCTTCCGAACGGAACAGGAAAAACAGTGAAAATTCTTGTCTTCGCAAACGGAGACAAAGCAAAAGAGGCACAGGATGCAGGAGCGGATTTTGTAGGAGAAGACGACATAATAGAGAAGATTGCGGCAGGATTCACTTCATTTGATCTTGCAATCGCGACACCAGACCTTATGAAGAAAGTCGGAAAACTGGGAAAGATCCTCGGAGTCAGAGGTCTGATGCCCAACCCGAAGGTCGGAACAGTCACTAATGACATCAAGAAAGTTGTTGAAGAGGCAAAGAAGGGAAGAATCCAGTTCAAGCTGGATAAAGGAGCAAACATCCACACAATAGTCGGCAAGATATCCTTTGAAAAGGATAAATTGAAGGAGAACATTTTATTTCTCCTGACTGAGGTAAAACGCGCAAGACCGCAGTCAGCCAAAGGCACCTATTTTAAGAGTGTCACGCTCTCCACGACTATGGGAGTCGGAGTGCCTCTAAACACATCGGAAATAAATTCACTAAAGTAAGGAGCAAGAATGGGCAATCCTAAAAAAATTCAGAAGAAGCAGGAGACCGTTCGTGAGATTGCTCAGAAACTCACTCGCGCTAAGGGAATTTATCTGGTGGACTACAAAGGAATGACAGTGGAGCAGGTAAATGATCTTAGAAGAACATTTGACAAATCAGGCATTGAATACAAAGTGGTCAAGAACACTCTTCTCTATTTTGCATTCAAAGAAGTATTCCCGAATGACAACATTGATGTTGCATTGAAGGGAACTACGGGCGCCGCGATTTCTTACGACGATTCAGTGTCGCCTGCAAGGGTGATAAAGGATTTCATTAAGAAATACAAACTGCCTCAGCCGAAGATTGCCGTTGTCGAAGGAAAAGTGTTTGATGCAAAAGCGGTGGACAGATTGGCGGAAGTTCCTTCGAAAGAAGTGCTTCTCTCAACATTGGTTGCGTCACTGCAATCACCGATATCATCATTCGTCTTTGCACTGAACGGAATAATCAGCGAGTTTGTTTATACGGTCGAAGCTGTAAAACAGAAAAAAGCAAATGCATAAAGCAGGAGGAACAATGACAGAGAATAAGAATAAAATCATTGAGATGGTCGAAAAAATGACTGTTCTCGAACTGGCAGAGCTTGTAGAAGCATTGAAAGAAAAGTTCGGAGTTACTGCGGCAGCCCCAGTGGCAGTTGCGGCGGCGCCGGCAGTAGCAGCGGCAGAAGCTGAAAAGACCACATCAACAGTGGTTTTACATTCAGCAGGCCAGAGCAAATTGCAGGTAATAAAAGTAGTCAAAGCGCTCCTTGGCGTAGAACTGAAAGAAGCAAAAGAGATAGTGGATGCGGCTCCGAAGGATATAAAGAAAAATGTGCCAAATGAAGAGGCAGAGAAAATGAAGGAGCAGCTCGAACAGGCCGGAGCAGTTGTTGAACTTAAGTAATCTTGATATTGAAGGGGGATTTATTTCCCCCTTCATTCTCACAACAAAACTAAAGGAGTTGTGATTAAATGAAAAGAACCTCTTTCTCGAAGATAGTCTCTTCAATAGGAATTCCGGATCTTCTCTCTGTGCAGAAGGATTCATTCGACCAGTTCATACAGACAGGAGTGCCCGCAGAAAAAAGGCAGAACGAAGGTCTGCAGAAGATCTTCAATGAAACATTTCCTATAGACGATGTGCATTCAAGATTCATGCTTGAATTCGTAAAGTATGACCTTGAGGATCCCGTATATTCATTTGAAGAATGCAAATACAAAGGCATAACATTTGCCGCTCCTCTAAAGGTTACATTGAAACTCATATTTAAGAATATAAATGAGAAGACAGGAGAGCCCACAGGCTCGATAAGAGATGTGATAGAGCAGGATGTTTATCTCTGCAATGTTCCTCTCATGAGTGAAAAGGGCACATTCCTGATTAACGGCGTTGAGAGAGTCATTGTCTCTCAGATTCACCGTTCTCCCGGAGTATTCTTCACAGAAGAGGAGACTCTCTCGGGAAAATATTTGTACACTGCTCAGCTTTTACCCAACAAGGGCTCATGGCTGGAATTTAATATAGATATCAATGATATTATTTATGCGAATCTTGACAGAAGAAAAAAATTCCCTGCCACGATTCTTTTAAAATCATTCGGCTATGACACAAATGAAAAGATATTCAAACTTCTTTTTGAAAAGGAAGAGATGTCTTTCACGGAGAAGGATGCCAAGAATGAGAAGAGCCCGTTAAATGGAAGAATATTATATAACAATATTATAAATAAAAAGACAGGAGAAGTCCTCTTTGAAGCAGGCACCGAAATCTCCAGCGGTGTCTTAAATGTGCTTCTTCAGAACAATCTCTCTTCAGTCAAGACAGTAAAATCTGTAGAGAGGAGAGAGATAGAGGTCGTAGTAAACACTTTGAAAAAGGATCCGACCCAATCCTTTGAAGAGGCAATGGAGAGGCTTTATACGATACTCAGGGGAACATCTCCGGCGACAACTGAAATTGCGGAGAAATTTATTGAGACGACTTTCTTCTCTCCTTTAAGATACGAACTCGGAAAGGTGGGAAGATACAAACTCAATACGAGATTGAAGCACAATGTGGATAAGAACAATATAAGCCTTGTGAAAGAAGATTTGATTGAGACATTGAAATATCTAATCAAACTCACAGTTCCGAACAGCGGTCTTGAGATAGATGACATTGATCATTTGGGAAACAGAAGAATAAGAAGAGTGGGAGAACTGCTTGAGAATCAGTTCAGTCTTGCTTTGTCAAAGATGGTCAAGTCAATAAGAGAGAGAATGATGCTGAAAGACATTCAGTCTCTCACTCCGAAGGACCTTATAAATGCAAGACTCGTCTCTTCAATAATCATTTCATTCTTCTCGACAAGCCAGCTGTCCCAGTTTATGGAGCAAACGAATCCTCTCGCAGAGCTGACTCACAAGAGAAGAATCTCAGCGCTTGGGCCCGGAGGTCTGACAAGAGACACTGCGGGATTTGAAGTGCGCGATGTGCATCATTCGCATTACGGAAGAATTTGTCCGATAGAGACTCCTGAAGGACCGAACATCGGGCTTATTACATCGCTTTCAACTTACGCAAGAATAAATGAATTCGGATTTATAGAGACTCCGTACAGGAAAGTAGTCAAAGGAAAAGTGACAAATCAAGTAGAGTTTTTATCAGCTGACATAGAAGACAAATACGCTATAGCTCAGGCGAATGCTGTTCTCAACCCCGACAATACATTCAGGGATGATATACTTCTCTGCAGAAAAAAGGGCGAATACCCGCTGGTGCCGAGAGAAGAGGTCAATTTCATGGATGTTTCTCCAAAGCAGATCGTCTCTCCGTCAGCATCGATGATTCCGTTTTTAGAGCATGATGACGCAAACAGAGCTCTCATGGGTTCGAACATGCAGAGACAGGCGGTTCCTCTCTTAAAGCCGTCGGCTCCTGTTGTGGGCACAGGCATTGAGAGACAGGTTGCAATTGATGCCGGTAGCGTAATAGTGGCAAAGAATGACGGAGTTGTCGAAGAACTGACAGGTGATTATATCAAAATAAAGACGGAGAGGACAACAAGTGAAAATATATTTGACGAAGATGTGGGATACGATATTTACAGAATGATAACATTCCAGAGAACAAATCAGGATACGACAATTATTCAGAAACCCATAGTCAAGGTGGGGCAAAAGATTAAAGCCGGAGACATAATCGCTGACGGACACGCATGCGACAATGGTGAAATGGCTTTGGGGCAGAATGTTCTCGTAGCATTTCTTCCATGGTACGGTTACAATTTTGAAGATGCGATTGTAGTCTCAGAGAGGCTTCTTGAAGAAGATTCATTCACATCAATTCATGTGAAAGAACTTGAAATTGCTTTAAGAGAGACAAAGCTAGGTCCGGAGGAATTCACACGCGAACTTCCGAATGTCTCTGAAGATGCAACACATGACCTTGACGAGTATGGAATAATAAGAATCGGAGCAAAGGTTCAGCCGGGAGACATTCTCGTTGGAAAGGTGACTCCGAAAGGAGAGGTGGAACTCACTCCCGAAGAGAAACTTCTAAGGGCGATATTCGGAGAGAAGGCGAGTGATGTAAGGGATACTTCGCTCAAGGTTTCGCCGGGAATAAGCGGAGTAGTAGTTGATGTGAGAGTTCTTTCAAGAGAGAACAAGAGAAAGGAAGCAATTGAAAAAGAAGTTGTAAAAGAGGTTGACGAAAAGATAAAAAGAATTGAAAAGAAACGTCTTCTGCTTCTGAAAGAGCTTTTGATTGATAAAAAAGTGAATGAATCCTTAAGAGACATTTACGGAAAAGTTCTTATAAGAAAAGGGATGAAGATAACAGACGAACTGATAAAGAAGATGGACTTTACGACTGTAATAGTTGAAAAGGATGTGCTTCCTGCAGATTACAGAAAAGCAAATAAAATAATAAGGGACTCAAATTCGGCAATCAACAAGATAAGAAACCGCATAGGAGAGGGCTCGCTCGACCAGCTTCACGGAGATGAACTTCCGAACGGAGTTCTGAAGATGGTCAAGATATTCATTGCGCAGAAAAGAAATCTTCAGGTCGGAGACAAACTCGCGGGACGACACGGAAACAAGGGTGTTGTCGCAAGGATAGTCCCTGTTGAAGACATGCCTTTCCTTGTGGACGGAACTCCAATAGACATAGTTTTGAATCCTCTCGGAGTTTCATCAAGAATGAATGTCGGACAAGTGCTTGAGACTCTTCTCGGATATGCCGGAATGAAGAAGGGAATTAAATACTCTTCACCTGTTTTTGAAGGAACTACGATAGAAGAGATAAAAAATCAACTCATTCAAGTTGGAGCAGATCCGTCAGGAAAGATGGTTCTTTATGACGGAAGAACAGGAGAGAAATTTGACGAAAAAGTTACTGTGGGATATATGTATATAATGAAATTGTCGCATATGGTCGAAGACAAGATACATGCAAGGGCGACCGGACCGTATTCTCTGATATCACAGCAGCCGCTCGGCGGAAAAGCCCAGTTCGGCGGACAGAGATTCGGAGAAATGGAAGTGTGGGCTCTTGAAGCATACGGAGCCGCATACACCTTGCAGGAGATTCTTACAGTGAAGTCGGATGATGTAAAAGGAAGGTCCGATCTTTACGAGGCGATTGTAAAGGGAAAGAATCCTCCTGAGCCGGGGCTTCCGGCCGCATTCAATGTGCTTGTCAAGGAGATGAACGGCTTGTGCCTTGACGTTACTCTCGGTAAGAATGAAGTAGAGGAAAACAAGTCGAAGCCGCAAACAGTTGAAGAGTAGAGAAAGAAGGAGAAATCATGGCTGATGAAAGAAGCAAACAAAGAAAGATTTTAAGACCTCTGGATTTCGACTACATACAGCTTAAACTTGCATCTCCCGACAAAATCAGAGAATGGTCTCACGGAGAGGTTTTAAAAGCGGAGACAATCAATTACAGAACTCAGAAACCTGAAAGGGACGGACTCTTCTGCGAAAGAATATTCGGTCCTGTCAAGGATTATGAGTGTAATTGCGGTAAATACAAGCATGCCCGCTACAGAGGAATAATATGCGAAAGATGCGGAGTTGAAGTTACTCTTTCAAAAGTAAGAAGAGAGAGAATGGGGCACATAGACCTTGCTGTTCCGATAGCGCATATTTGGTTTTACAAGGCAAGTCCGTGCAGAATAGGAATTTTACTGGACATGAAGGCGACCGACCTTGAAAAAATTCTCTATTACAATGCATATGTGGTGACTGATCCGGGAAAGACTCCTCTGAAAAAAATGGAGATACTCTCTGAAGAAAAATATGAAGAATATCTCGAACAGTATCTGGATAATTTCAAGGCAAAGATGGGTTCGGAGGCAATATATGAAATTCTTCGAGACCTTAATCTTGACGAATTGAGCCATGAACTCAGAACTCAGGCGAGACATGAGGCGAGCGGAGAGAAGAAGAGAAAAATATTGAAGAGGCTCCGTCTTGTTGAATCATTCAGAAAATCGGGAAACAATCAGGAATGGATGATTCTATACAGACTGCCTGTAATACCGCCCGACCTTCGTCCGCTCGTTGCTCTTGACGGCGGCAGATTCGCTACGAGTGATCTTAATGACCTATACAGAAGGGTTATTTCGAGAAACAACAGATTGAAGCACCTGATGCAGATAGGAGCTCCTGAAATAATTCTCAGAAATGAAAAGAGAATGTTGCAGGAATCCGTTGATGCGCTTCTCGACAATGCAAGAAGAGCCCGCCCTATTAAAG
The DNA here is from genome assembly GCA_002327905.1 of Caldifarciminota bacterium UBA2202. Taxonomy (GTDB): domain Bacteria; phylum Hydrothermota; class 32-111; order 32-111; family 32-111; genus UBA2202. The sequence continues at coordinate 7,920 of DCUY01000114.1, forward strand.
GAAGAGGCAACAGGGCATTAAAATCCCTCACTGATTCATTAAAGGGAAAGAACGGAAGGTTCAGACAGAATCTTCTTGGAAAAAGAGTCGATTACTCAGGCAGAAGCGTGATTGTGGTCGGACCGGAGCTTAAGATTTATCAGTGCGGACTTCCGAAGGAGATGGCTCTTGAACTCTTCAAACCGTTTATAATACATAAACTTGAAGAAAGAAAAATAGCAAGCGGAATTAAGAATGCAAAAAAAATAATAGACAAGGAATCGAAAGAAGTGTGGAGAATTCTTGAAGACATAATCAAGGACCATCCTGTTCTTCTTAACAGAGCTCCCACTCTTCACCGTCTCGGAATACAGGCATTTCAGCCTGTTCTGGTGGAGGGAAAGGCGATAAGACTTCATCCTCTTGTTTGCACCGCATTCAATGCGGACTTTGACGGAGACCAGATGGCTGTTCACATTCCGCTATCATACGAAGCGCGTGTTGAAGCGAAACTATTGATGCTCTCAGCCAATAATGTACTCTCTCCTGCGCACGGAAGACCCATTACGACTCCTACGCATGACATGGTCGTCGGTCTCTATTATCTTACTAATGAGAAAACAGGACAGAGAGGAGAAGGTATGCTCATCGATTCATTTGATGAGGCGCATTACCTCTATGACACTGATGTAGTTGATCTGCATGCAAAAGTGAAATTCAAATATAAAGACAGCATATATGACACTACTATAGGAAGAATTATTTTCAATGCATTCATTCCTGAAAAGATGCGATATATAAACCGCGTAATGGCAAAGAAAGAATTGCAGCAGCTTATATTTGATTCTTTCTGGAAAGTCCCCAATAAAGAACTGATTGAACTTCTTGATAATATAAAAGAGAAGGGATTCTTCTACGCGACAAAGTGCGGACTAACATTCGGTCTTGACGACATGGTCGTTCCGAAAGAGAAAAAAATCATAGTTGAATCAACTCAAAAAGAAGTTGACAGAATTAATAGAGAGCACAGAAAGGGCGGAACCACTACGGATCAGGAAAGATTCAGAAGAGTGGTTGATGCTTGGATTGATGCGGGAAACAAAATCAGGGATGTCGTTGAAAAAGAACTGAAAAACGACAGAGCCGGATTCAATCCTATTTATATGATTGTGGGATCAGGCGCGAGAGGAAACATGGAGCAGGTCAGACAGCTCATAGGAATAAGAGGATTGATGCAGAAGCCGCAGAAGAAGCTTACCGGAGAAGAAATTATTGAAACACCGGTCACTTCAAACTTCAAAGAGGGTCTGCAGGTTCTTGAATACTTCATTTCCACTCACGGCTCGAGAAAGGGACTCACTGATACTGCATTGAAGACAGCCGAAGCGGGATACCTTACACGTCGTCTTGTAGATGTGGCTCAGGATGTCATAATCACGGAAGAGGATTGCGGAACCATTCTCGGAGTTGAAGAGAAGCCGATAAGAGAAAAAGACAAAATAGTAAAGAGATATTCCGACCTTGTAGTGGGAAGGTCTGCTCTTGAAGATATAGTAAATGAAATCACGAAAGAAGTTATTGTGCGCGAGAATGAAGAAATTTCTCTCGAGCAGGCTCTTGAAATGGATTCAATAGGCCTTGAAAGAATAAAAATCCGCTCTGTACTCACGTGCGAAGCTGAATACGGACTATGCAGAAAGTGCTATGGAAGAAATCTCGCTACAGGACGCCTTGTTGAAATTGGAGAGGCGGTGGGAGTAATGGCGGCTCAGTCCATAGGAGAGCCCGGAACACAGCTGACCCTGAAGACCTTCCATATCGGAGGCACTGCAGGAGGAAAGACCGAACAGAATACCATCAAGACTAAGAACGAGGGAAAAGTGAAATTTATCAAAATAAAGATAGTTGACAATGAACTCGGTCAGAAGATAAATCTTGCCAAAGGGTCAAAGATAATGATTATTGATTCTGACAGCAAAGAGCATGAGATGAATATTCCTGTCGGAGCGCAGATACTTGTGGAGGAGAAACAGGAAGTCAAAGAGCAGGATGACATTTTCTCATGGGACCCTTATTCAAATCCGATACATGCTACGACAGAGGGATATGCTCAATTCAACAATCTTGTTCCAGGACAGACTGTAAAAGCCGAATACTCAGGAACGGAAATGCTGTACATAGTTATTGAAAACAGGGACAAGACTCTTCATCCTGAAATAAACATCATAGACAAGAGCGGAAAAGTTTTGAAGAATCATCCTCTTCCTGTCGGGTCATATATTCTTGTGAAGAACAGGGAAAAAGTCATGCAGGGAACGGTGCTCGCAAAGAAACCGAAATCACACATTTCAGGAAGCGATATTACAGGCGGTCTGCCGAGAGTCGTAGAACTCTTTGAAGCCCGTGTTCCCAAGGACAAGGCAGTGATAACAGAAGTTGACGGAACAGTGGAGCTCGGACCTATAAAGAAGGGTGAAAGAATAATAAATGTAATCACTCCGAATAATCAGAAGTATGAGTATAAAATTCCTTATGGAAAACATCTTTTGATTTATGACAATGAAATTGTTGAAGCAGGAGAACGTTTGTGCGACGGAGCGATTGATCCGCACGATTTGATGAGAATCAAAGATGTAGGAGAGGTTGCGAATTTCCTTATGAATCAGGTTCAGGAGGTTTACAGAGCGCAGGGCGTGGAAATAGATGACAAGCACATAGCTCTCATCATAAGACAGATGATAAAGTATGTGAGAGTCACTGACCCGGGCGAAACTGACTTCATAGAAGGAGAAATTGTCGAGAAGAAGGAAGTTGACAAAGAGAATGAGAGAGTAAGCGAGCTCGGAGAGAAACCTGCGCTTTATACACGACTTCTCATGGGAATCACTAAGGCATCATTAAAAACGCAGTCCTTCATATCAGCGGCATCCTTCCAAGAGACCACAAAAGTATTGACAGATGCGGCGATAAATGGTAACATTGATAATCTTAACGGCTTAAAGGAGAATGTTATCATGGGCAATCTGTTGCCTGCAGGAACAGGAATTAAAAAATACAGAAAGATCGAAGATGAAAAAGAAGAGATCTTTGAAGAAGAAGAAATATTAGAACAAGCACCAATAGTTAAGGAGTAAAGTATATGCCAACAGTAAACCAATTAGTGAGAAAAGGCAGAGAAGTAGCAACAAAGAAGACAAAAGCGCCTGCACTAAAATCATGCCCGCAGAAGCGCGGCATCTGCACAAGAGTCTATACGACAAAACCTAAGAAACCGAATTCGGCTCTTAGAAAGGTCGCCAGAGTGCGTCTGTCCAACGGATATGAAGTGACTGCATATATTCCCGGAGAGGGTCATAATCTGCAGGAACATTCAGTCGTTCTCATAAGAGGCGGCAGAGTCAAGGATCTTCCCGGCGTCAGATATCACATTATCAGAGGAGTTTATGATTCAGCCGGAGTGGAAAACAGAAGAAGATCACGCTCTCATTACGGCGCAAAGAAACCTAAAAAAACATCATAGGAGATAAAAAATGCCAAGAAGGATTAGAGCTTTACCAAAGAGAGAATATGCCGACCCGAGATATAACAGCTCGGTAATAGGCAAATTCATCAACAGCATTATGAAACGCGGAAAAAAATCGACTGCTCTGATGATATTCTACGATGCTTTGGAAATTCTCCATAAAAAGACGGGAGAAGACGGATATCAGGTCTTCGACAAGGCATTGGCCAATGTAAAGCCAATAGTTGAAGTGCGTCCGAGAAGAATCGGAGGAGCGACATATCAGGTTCCTATGGAAGTAAAGCCCGAGCGCAAATTGGCTCTTGCAATCAGATGGGTTCTTGATGCTTCAAGAGAGAGAAGCGAACATACAATGGCTGAAAAACTCGCAGGCGAGCTTTTGGCTTGCTATAAGAAAGAGAACAGCGGCTCAATGAAGAAGAGAGAAGATACGCACAGAATGGCGGAAGCCAACAAAGCATACGCGCATTTCCGTTTCTAAGAAATAATTGTTTTCATAAAACCCATCTCTTACAGATGGGTTTTTTTTTACTTATGGACCTAAAAACTGTTCGAAACATCGGAATTATCGCCCATATTGATGCGGGCAAAACAACCACTACGGAAAGAATACTTTTCTATACCGGAAAGATACACCGCATAGGTGAAGTTGATGATGCTACTGCAACAATGGATTGGATGGAACAGGAGAAGGAGAGGGGAATCACTATCACTTCAGCTGTCACATCAGTATTTTGGAAAGACCATAAAATAAATATAATAGACACTCCCGGCCATATTGATTTTACGGCGGAGGTTGAGAGGTCTCTCAGAGTATTAGACGGAGCTGTGATAATATTCAGTGCAGTCGAGGGAGTGGAGCCCCAGTCCGAGACTGTGTGGAGGCAGGCTGACAAATACCATGTGCCGAGAATAGCATACATAAATAAAATGGACCGACTCGGAGCGAATTTTTACAATGTTGTGGAGAACATGAAAGAGAGATTCAATACGCCTCCGCTTGTGACGCAGATACCTATAGGAGCGGAAGAAACATTTTCAGGAATGGTTGACCTCATAAAAATGAAGGCGATAGTGTGGAGCAACAAACAGAACGAACATGCTTTTGAAGAGACTGAAATTCCGGATAATATGAAAGAGAAATCGAATGGTATGAGGCATTTGATGCTTGAGATGCTTGCCAATTACAATAATTTAATACTTGATAAAATGCTTGCTGGAGATGAAATAGGAGAGAGTGAATTGAAAGCCGCAATCAGAGAGAGTGTGGTGTCATATTCTTTGGTGCCGGTCTTCGTGGGTTCGTCAAAGAAAAACAAAGGAATCCAGCATCTGCTTGACGGAGTAAACGACTATCTTCCTTCACCTATGGAAAGGCCTCCTGTAGAGGGCCAGAACCCGAAGACGATGGAGTATGCGATGAGAAAGCCTGATGTGAAATCTCCTTTCTCCGCTCTGATATATAAAATTGAAATTGACAAACACTTCGGGAAATTAGCTTACATAAGAGTATATTCCGGAACTCTTGAAGTTAAGGATCAGGTTGTTGACGCAACATACGATGAGAAAATAAGGATAAGCAAAATATTTGTAATGCACTCAAACAAAAGGCTTGAAGTTGAAAAGATAGAGGCAGGAGAAATATGCGCCATTGCAGGAATCAGAAAATCTCTAACAGGAAGCACACTTTCGGATCCCAAGCATCTTATAATTCTTGAGAGGCCGATATTCCCGGAGCCGGTAGTATCAGTATCAATAGAGCCGAAAAAGAGAGATGATGAGGAAAAGCTTGAAGAAGCATTGTCTAAACTTCAGGAGGAAGATCCGACTTTTAAAGTTCTTATCAATCCAGAGACGGGGCAGAAATTAATTTCAGGAATGGGAGAACTGCACATAGAGATACTTCTTGACAGACTGAGAAGAGAACATAATCTTGAGCCGAGGATTGGAAAGCCCATTGTAACTTACAGAGAAACAGTAAGAGCTGTTTCAACAGGGGATTTTGAGCTTAACAGAATAATGGGTCAGAAATCGGTATTCGCCTATGTCAAGCTTAAAGTTGAACCGAATGACAAATCCGTATTTCAATTTGAGAATACTCTTAAAAAAGATGTTCTTCCTATTGAATACGCCAAACCAATCGAGGATGGAGTCAAATCAGCCGTATCAAATGGAGTTGTCGCCGGATTCCCGATAATAAATACAAAAATAACTCTCCTTGAAATTAAATATGACAATCAAAATTCAAATGAAAATGCATTTCAATTTGCGGCTTCACAGGCATTCAAAAATGCTCTTAAGCATAATGATAATTATCTTCTGGAGCCGATTATGAAGCTTGATGTGACTGTGCCTGATGAATTCATAGGGAATGTAATTAATGATCTTAATTCAAGATTCGCCTATGTAAAGGGAATTGATTCCGAGAGCGGAAGGCAGGTTATAAATTCCGAAGTGCCCTTATCTGAAATGTTCGGATACATGAATGATCTCAGAACTTTGACGCAGGGCAGGGGAATCTATACTATGGAATTCATGCAGTTCAGAGAAATACCTAAAGAGAAGCTTCCGAAGGTAAAAGAATCATTGGGCATATATTAGTCATTTCAAACAAACTATCCTAAAAAGTAAATATATTTTTTGTTGTAATGTCCTTATCAAAGACAAAATATCCGGCGGTATAAAGTCCTGCGCTCATTCGCACATCATCCCCGGCANNTGTATCATGATGGAGTAGAGTTGGAGTGCTCAAAGAGCAGTCCAACAACTTCTGCCTGCCACATGATGTGCTGCCTTGTGATGACGTCCTCATTCGCTTCGGGCATACGGCGCATGGCACAAGGCTCATGGCGCATGGCGTTTTTGTTTCGCGGCACGCGGGCACAGCGTCGGCTC